>MEHH01000026.1 GCA_001940755.1 Candidatus Heimdallarchaeota archaeon AB_125 | reverse complement strand
GTGTTCCAGTTAGTGTAACTTCTACAGGAATAGGGACTCCAGCTTGTGAGATAGCAATCACAGAATTACTAAACATAGGTTGTGACACATTTATCCGAGTGGGTTCGACAGGAGCATTGCAACAAGGATTAGAATTGGGAGATCTAATTATTAATACTGGAGCAGTAAAATTAGAGGGATCAAGCATACATTATGTTCCAGAATCTTTCCCAGCAATAGCAAATTATGAAATTGTACTAGCTTTGATAGAAGCTTGTGAAGTATTAGGCTATACTTATCATTTGGGAATAGCAGCTTCTTCTTCAAGTTTTTATCTAGGACAAGGAAGACCTGGATACAATGATTATAAGATTTCAAAAACAGATACAATTGTTCCAGATTTACAAAAAATGGGCGTATTGAACATGGAAATGGAAGCATCACACATCTTTACTTTAGGACAAATATTTGGAGCAAGAACAGGAGCAATATGTGCAGTTTATGCTAATAGGGTAACTAATGAATTTGGAACTTTAGGGGAAAAAGAAGCTATAACAGCTGCAAACTACGCAGTTAAGGTTTTAGCTGAAATGGATGAAGAAAAGAAGAATAAGGATACAAAATATTGGCATAGGATGAAGTAGCCGCTTAGCAATCACAAAACAGAATGAGGGAGGGAGGGTGAATCCCCGCAAAACGAGTGTGGGGATTCACCAAGATACCTTCCTTTTAAACTTTATAAATTCTTCGCAAAAGGCGATAAGAACCACTAAAACTTTATTTTGAACGGCGTTTAATCTTTTTTTCCTTATTACATAGGTGCTATCCCAGGGAAGTAATAATCTCCAGATACTTCATCTAACACTGTTAAATCCATCTTCATCATTAGTGTCAGTGTACTTTGAGCTCGTTCTATTGACCATCCAAGATGACTAGCAACTTTGTCGACTGATAATGATGGTAATCCAGTGGCTAACATCAGAATTTCTTGAATATCATTTGACATTTCTATTGGTTTGAACCTTATCAGAACTTCTTCCTCTCCAAGATCCACTTTGGGTGGAATAACTTCCTTCTCCTCTAACTTACGAACTACTTCTAGAATTTCTCCAGTTTTTACATCCCAATTTGGTCTTGTTTCTCTGAAATAATCTATGAGGTTTACAACTGTTATTGCACTACCTATATCTTCTAGTTCCTCAGTTCCTATGACTAATATCTCTTGAACAAGCTTTTGTTTGAATTCATCTTTGCCAAATAGAATTGGAGTTTTTACTTTACCAGCAGTTCCGATTGTTTCTGCCATACCTGCTCTTTTTCGCAGTTCAAGTACCTTGCCAACTAGCATTTTTGAAGCAATAAGATCCTTTCCTGATTTCTTTTCAATCCTTTCTACTCCCTCCTCAAAGACTTCCTTTCTTCTTCCTTCGTCTTCTCTTTGAGCATCTTTTAATCCTGCATCAAATGATTTGTAAGCATCTGAAATATCAGCTCGAATATCTTTTTTTTCACCTTTTTGCTTCTTTTCTTTATCATTATCTCTATCAGGTACCATTACTATCAAGATTATTCTACCCTCCCTAATATAAAAAAATATTCAATCAAATGCATCAAAACGTTTTTAGTTAGAATAAAACTATGGCATTAATGACGAAGAAACTTCAAGGCGTAGATAATGAACGATATTAACATTACAGCTTACGGTGCTACTGATTATGTTGGGAGAAGCAGCTTTCTCTTACACAGCAGAGATCATAACATACTACTAGATTGTGGTTTGCAGTTGGTCCCTAAACAATTTTCCATTGCGCCAAAAGGAGTAGACAATATAGCACACAAAATAGACTCAGTTCTTCTTAGTCATGCACACATCGACCATTCCGGATACATGCCTTCATTATCTAAGAATGGATTTAGAGGTAATTTTCACATGACTCATCCAACAAAAGAGATTGTCTACAAACTCTGGTTGGATCATCTAAAAATAGAGGGAAGAAGACACTGGTCTGAATCAGATTTAGATAAAGTATTTCGTAGAATAAAAACTACTGAATATAACAAGCCATTCAAAATATCTGATGGCATTACAGCACGTTTTATCAATGCAGGGCATGTTCTTGGAGCAGCTCAAATACTTATTGATTGGGAAGGCACACTTATTCTTTACACAGCTGATATTAATGACAGAATAACTCCTATGTTTGATGGTTATGATGTACCTGATGAGGAAATCGATGTTCTTCTATCTGAATCAACCAATGGAGATAGATATGTTCCTGAGAGATCAAAGATAGATGTTGGTCTTCGACTTATGGCTAAACAAATAGTTGATGAGAAGAATAAGATGATTCTTCCATCTTTCGCAGTTGGAAGATCTCAAGAAATGCTCATTACTTTAGCTTTGGATGATGACCTGAATGATGTTCCAATTTACATGGATGGTATGATTAACCACATGAATATGGTTACTGAACACTTTATAAGTGATAAATGGGTTTCCAAGCGATTTCTTGAACAGCTGAAAGACGCAGGTCTACATTCACCATTTGATAAACAAAATCTCATTCCTGTTCCCTCAATTTCTAACAGAACACACAATTCTAGAAAATATATCTCTAGTAATGAAGAAGGTTCTATTATTGTAACAACTTCTGGAATGTTGGAAGGAGGTCCAGTACATACTTACTTAGAGTTACTTGGATCAAATCCAAACAATGTTTTGGGTTTCACAGGTTACCAAGTAGATGGAACAACTGGAAGAGAGATTTTCGATGGAAACAAAAATATAACTCTTCGAAATAACTACGGAAAATCCAAAAAAGTCAACTTGAAACTTAAAGTGATGAAATTCCCTTATTCTGGTCATAGCTCAGTTGATGGTTTAAAAGAATTAATGGTAAAAACTAAGGCAAAAGATATAGTTCTGATGCATGGTGAAAAGAGAAATCAGGATTACATCTTAGACTTTGTAAAAGATGTTGCCAAACCTAGATTACTTAAAGAAGAAGTTCCCACTAAGCTAGTGAGTTTGTAAGAATGAGTATCAACAATCCTCCTTATTTACAAATTGCTTTGGATTTGGTTGATAAGACTGAGCTAGAGAAGATTCTAATTGAGATTCCAGATTCAGAAAAAATTCTTCTGGAAGCAGGAACACCTTTGATCAAAAAATTCGGAATAGATATTGTGAATTTCATCCGAAAATATCACTCTAAATCATATATAATTGCAGATATGAAAACTTTGGATGTAGGATGGTTAGAGGTTCAAATCGCTGCCAGAGCATCAGCAAATGCTGTAGTTATCAGTGCTTTAGCTCCTATTGAAACAATTGTATCATCAATTGCTGAAGCTGAAAAAGAGAATGTTGAAATAATCTTAGATTGTATGAATATTAGAAATCCATCTTCAGTTCTTAAGAGATTGAAGAAGAATCCTGCAATTGTTCTCTTTCATAGAGGAATAGATCAAGAAGGAGAAGCTGATCATCCTTGGAATCAAATTCATTCAATTAAGGAATATTGCCAAAGTTGTTTAACAGCTGTAGCCGGAGGTTTAAATCTCAAAACAAGTACTCGAGCAATCAATAATGGAGCAGATGTTATTGTTATTGGAAGAGCAATTACTCAAGCAGAAAATATCAAAGTCGCAGTTGATGAGTTCCTTCAATTGCTGTAAAGCGATACCTAATTCTATTCTCTCAGTATTCATGTAAAGTCCCCTTACTTCTTATTTTTGAGTAGATTTTTTTGTAAGTCAAATTAAACAGAAGCAGAAAAATAATTGACATAATTATCAGCATGACAACTGAGCCCCAAACCATTCCATCTGCAAGAGTTCCTTGACCAAATAAGCACAGTCTAAAAGATTGAACAGCTAGAGTCATTGGAGAGAAGTAAGCAATTATCCTTAACCATTCAGGAAAGAGTGAGAGAGGAAAGAGACTTCCACTTAGTAAATGCATAATACCTATTATGACCATAGAAATCTCTCTACCCCTCTTTACAAGGATGGTTACATTTGCTGCTAATAGAGATAGGGAAAAGAAAAAGAGAATAATGCAAATTATAACCACCATAAAGGATAGTATAGATAAGAAATTAAGAGTAAGTCCCCTGAATACTGGAAAAATCAGAAGAACTGGAATGTAATATATTAATGAGAAAATCATTCTGTATATTACTTCAAATGTAATTTCGGATACAAAATACTTCTTCAATCCAAAAGGTTGAGTTGCTAATGTTTCGAAAGTACCTTGCTTCATTTCACTTGTAAAACTATTCATTGATTGAGTTAGGATTCTTGTTGATATATCAACCAACATGCTTCCTGCAAAAATATAAGTTATACTGCTAACAATATATCCATCTTGGCTTATTGTCTGATTTGGAACAAGATTCCCTATATAGAAAAATAAACTAGCAACTGCAAAAGTATTTACAAATCCAAGTAACAGGGTGAATTTATATTGCCAAATTATCTTTATGTTTCTGTAAAAAGTTGCCTTGAATCCTAACAAAAATTTGGTGGATAATTCAGAGTACTCGAATTTTTCCATTACTTTGTTAATTTCCTTTATAGCCATTAATACCAATCAACCTTATTGTGTTTTTTTGAATGTTTGATACTTTTAGAAGCTAAAAACATAGCAATTGTTCCAATAATCAGAGAAGCAATAACTAGTATTGAACAATTTGTTGCTATGAGTTGCCAATTATAATGATCCGTTAAAACTATTGAGTGTAATGTTTCCAACCCATACGTCAGAGGAAGAGCTCTTGAAAGAACCAATGGAAAACCCTTAAGCAATGAAATTGGAAATACAATTCCAGTGAAAGTTTTCATTAGTTGATATATTAAACTGATTAATCCACTGTCTTTTTGATAATAGATCGTAAATGAGGCAAAAATCATTGAAATGGACATATGGGCAACTATTAACAATAAAAACAGAATAATTACTAGCATTACTTTCTGAATTGAAATGACATAGAAACTCCCCATGAGAAAATAAGCTAAAAATAATGCAGCAAAAACAGAAAGTGAAGAAAGAAATACACCTGCTAAAGTACTCCCTATAGAATATTCAACGAAATTAAATTGATATAATAGATAAGACCAGGTACCTGAAAGAATTTCAGAGTATATGCCACCATTGACAGTTGCAAGCGATGTACCCATAATCATCTGTAAACTTAATCCAAGAAAACAGAATTCGAGATAAGTTGAAGGGATTCCAAACACAGTAATATCTGGATTCAATTTTCCAAAATAGAAATACATGACAATTGTGATCAAATTTAGGAATAGTGTCATTAAATAGCTGCTTTTGTAACTCAATGCCATTTTGATTTTAGATTTGAAAATCATGCTGATTCTTGAAATAGGGTTACTTTTCTTAGAAGCATAGCTAAAAGAATTAAGTACACTTACAAGTTGATGTGTAATTTCTATACATCCTCCTCTTGTAATGGAAAAGTAAACATTTTTTCAGTTAGATCTTGATCTCGAGCAGCTTCACTTTTGTTCATTGCTAAGAAAGCTAGAAAAGATTCTTTCAAACTGGGCAAGTATGGAGCTATTTTATATATTTCTCCACTAGCACGTAAAATTAATACAGTAATTCTGGAAATGGTTTCGTTAAGAGTATAATCAACTGGGCGAATTGATGCTTCATAAATGAAATTTAATCCATCTTTTTCTTGAAGCGACGTTATCTCTGCTCCTGCAGAATCTCTAACTAGTTGTTTGAAAATTTCTGTTGGTAATTGTGACATTCTAAACCTATCTGTTGGAAGTGGAGGTAAAGAAAAGATCAAGTGTACATACTCTTGAACAGCTTTTTTCTTGAAAATTGTTGGTGCACAATCCTGGACAATTTTACCAGAATCAATTAGAATTAATCTAGATGTTAGTTCATCTATTTCTGGAAAATTGTGACTTGTGAGAAGTATAGTTGTTCCAAACTCTCTATTAAATTCATTAAGTAGATCTTTAGCTTTCTCTGAACTTTCAGCATCAAAACCTAAAGTAGGTTCATCAAGCAATAGAACCTTCGGAAATGGAACCAAGGATCTGATTAGAAGCACTTTAGCTTTCATACCTGTTGATAACTTCATTACAAGAGCATCTTTTTTCTCTTCAAGATCAAAATAATTTAGTAGAGATTGAATTCTCTTCTTTGCTACTGATTTACTTAAACCACTCAAAGTTCCATAGAACATTAAATTGTCTTGAACTGAAAGTCTGTAATATAAACTTCTTCCACCTGTTTCACCGAAAACAGCTCCTACAATTTGTCGGACTTTCTTATCTTCTCTAATTGAAATATCATCAATGTAAGCTTCTCCAGATGTAGGAATTAGAAGTGTAGTAAGAATTTTTGTGAGTGTTGTCTTTCCCGCCCCATTTGGACCTAAAAGCCCAACAAATGAACCTTCTTTGATTCTTACTGATATGTCATCTAAAGCATCAATTTCTTTTCCCTTCTTTGTAAAACGTTTACATATACTTTCTATCTCTATTGACACACTATTTTAAATAAATTGAAATATATAAGCTCAACAAAATGAAGATGAAACTAGTTCTCTGTTAAGTTGTCAATATTTTTCCAATCACTTTTACGGAAAATAACATAGAAAATTACTGTAGATATTAAAACTACTCCTGTAATCCATGCAAATAACCAAGGATATACTGGGGATATATTGTACAAGAAAGTTGACAAGTAAGTAGTTCCTGTAACTCCCAAAAAGAATCCCGTAGTTATTACAGAATAAATGATTGAGAAATGAGCTTTAGGTAATTCGTAGGTTAAAATTGTAAAAACAACAGGAAAAAATAACGCATGACCTATATTTTTGATGAATAATATTGCGGCATAAACAAAAGCACTATTAGGAACTAAGTAAATTAACAAATAATTCAACATTATAATGACAGATGCAGTAACAAGCAATGTTCTGTTTGTTTTTGGTTTGTTTGAGATAATCCATCCTATGATTGGAGATATCAGAACAAAGCTTAGTTGGGAGAGACCTATTATAGTACCTATCATTCTTTCCGAAAGAAAAAGGATATTCTTTCCATAAAGAGATATAACAGGATCAGTAATTCCTGATATAAATCCAAAAATTATGAAACTCAATGTAAAGAAGACCAATGTTCTAGATTTGAAAACATTGAAATCTAATTTTGTTTTCTTACCTTTTTGAATATCCACTCTTCTAAGAAAATGTATAGTCTCTGCTTTTCCTTTTACAAAAAGAAGCTGAAATACTCCTAGTGCAAAAATCGCTACAATGAAACCACACAGAAGCATTACATATCCTGGTAGGAAATCAAGTACATAACCTAAACTTATTGCACCCACTAGTGTTCCTAATCTTCCAAAGCTGGATATAACTGAATTATACAATCCTTTGTACTTTGACTTTACATCAGAAATTAGAGACCTACTACAGAGCCCAAAAACATTATTCGTCAGTCTCAAAATTATGAAAAGCAGAGCTAGCAGAGCAGTATTATCAGTTATAATAAGCAAACCTAAAGAAAAGATCATAAAAATGTAGGAAGTTATAATAGAAGGTTTTCTACCAAATTTTTCAACTAACCAAGCACTGGGTATTATCCCACCTAAACCTGCAAATGTATAAGCTGTAGCAATAATTCCCCATTTAATTAAAACAGCTGATTCAATACCTGAAGTGAATTGGTCCAAATTAGTTGGGATGAAATCGCTCATAGACATGAAGAAAGCATAATTCATCATCTGGTAAGAGGTTCTTTCTTGAAGATAAAGTGGGAACAATTGTCTTATTGACATATATAATGCAAAACTTAGAAACTGTGAAGTAAAAAAAGCTAAAATTTCCTTTGTTTCAGGAGCTTTTAGAACATCCTTAATATTCATTTGAACATCAGATGGTGGTGGAAGTTCAGTTTCTATATGGGGCATAGTATCGACTCAGTTCAGTTAGATTAACAGATAGAGAAAGAAAAACAAGTATAAAAAAATTCTTTATCTTCACAGTAGTTCTTTATAGATTTTCTCTGCAATCATATCTGCTTCTTTTGTATTAGTAATAATCTCAATTTCTGTAGCGGATTTAACACCTAAGTTAAGTTCTACAGCTCTAGCAATTTGCTCTTGATCAAAGATTTTTCCTTCAGTAATCTCTGGAATTGTTCCTAGAATTCTTAGCATGGCTACTCCAACAGCATCAATTGCAACTCGATCAGTAGAAGCTAGAATTACATCAGCTTCTTTCAATGTTCCACGAGCAGGTCCACCATCAACAAAAGCTGTAACACCATCTAAAACTATCAAATCAGGTGTGAATGCAGTATTTATTTCTACTATCATCTTCCTTACATTGGGGGAGCTGTGCATTTCTCGCATGTACATATTTCCATTAAGATTCTTCTTTGGAACTAGACCTGTTGCGTTCTTTAGACTTAATGTAAAATGTCCTCCAAATTGATGTGTTTTCAAACAACAAGTTTCAACAATACATTCAGCATTTTGATAAATTTTAGGAAATAAGAATCCATCCTTCCAATGACTATTTTCAGGAACAATTTTAGTGAACTCTTCCACGGGAAGTTCTGCTAAATTTACAACCTCAAAATCTAATTCTTTTGCCATTTTGAAGATTCCTTTCTTTTCCATACATTCGTGTGAATCTTCTGGACCACTTCTTTCTGCTAAAACAATCGATTTTGCTCCCATATCCCACATCTTTATGATTAATGCTTTAAGCACTATTTCTGAAGAGGAAGCTGGTGCAGGATCGGAAGTATTGAAGTTAGGTTTCAACATAATTTTCTTACCTTTAACAGGATTAATCCCTAGCAAGTCAATTACTTGATAGGTTCCTTCTTCTCTATCTTTTGTACAGACTAGTGCAACTTGTGCCATTGTTCTCTGAAGAAAAGAAATTATCAGCTATATATTAGTTTCTTGGGAATGTTGATTTCAACTTCCAACAACAAAATTAAAGAAATCTATTCCAATCTTAACTCATGGGTACAGAATTATTTGCTGATTTAGTCATTAAGAATGCAAACATTTGGACACTTGATGAGGATAGCCAAAAGGTGGAAGCTATAGCAATCCTTGCAGACACAATTTTAAAAACAACTACAAATGAAGAAATTACACAGTTTATAGGACCATCAACAGAGGTTTTAGATTTAGAAAATAACACAGCGTTACCAGGTTTCAATGATGCTCATACACATATAGCCTGGAATGGAATGAACAAGGTTTACTTGGATTTGAGCAAAACCAAGAGTCTGAAGGAAGCTCTCAGACTTATTGAAGACGAAATTCAGAAGAAAAATCCTGGAGAATGGATTATCGGAAGAGCATGGGATCAAAGTAATTGGACTGAACAAAGATATATTACAGCTGCTGATTTAGATCCAATTAGCCCTGAAAATCCTGTGAGTCTGCGTCATGTTTCTGGACACTTTGAAACTGTAAACAGTTTTGGATTTAAACGTCTAGGCTTATCAAAAAATCTGAAAGGTGTTGATGTTGATGAGAATGGAGAAGTCTTGGGAACACTTAGAGATTTAGATCCTTTAGACATAGATCCTTCAAAAAGAAAAGAACTTCGACCTTCGTTTGATGAGTTTATTGAAGGTTTAAATTATGGAATGGATGAATGTCTCAGTTTAGGAATTACTTCTGTACACGACAATGTAACATTTGAGATTCTCCCAGTTTACAAATACTTATCTAAGAATAATCTGTTGAAGATTAGAATCTATGGTATAGTTTACGAAGATATGATAGATGAAGTAGTTAAATTGGGTATTGATAGAACTTTTGGAGATAAGTGGTTTAGAATTGGTGCTGTCAAATTAATGACTGATGGAGCAATTAGCTCTAGAACAGCTTACCTTTTCGAAGATTATATTGATAAAGAAGGAGAAAAAGGATTCGCTCTTTATGACGAAAAGAGATTAGATGAAATGGTTACTAAAGTTCACAATGCTAATCTTCAGCTAGCAGCTCATGCAATAGGTGACAAAGCAATATCAAGAGTCATTTCAGCGATTGAGAAGAACTTAGATCCTGAAGAATGCAAACTTGCCTTACATAGAATTGAACATGCTGAATTGTTATTAGAAGAGGATGCTGTTAGGTCAAAAAAATATGGATTAGTAATGTCTATGCAACCAAACTTTGTTTGGAGATGGGGAATGGTTGATGTGAATGGAATGTATGAACAAAGACTTGGGAGAGACAAAACTATGATTAACAATCCATTCCGCTGGGTAATTGATAATGATATGGTAGTAGTTTTTGGTAGTGATGGAATGCCTTTAGGACCACTTTATGGAATAAAGGGAGCTATCTTCCATCCTAACAAAGAACAGAGATTGACTCTTGAAGAAGCAATCAAATGCTACACATTCTATCCTGCAGTAGTTTCAGGAGAAGAGAAAATAAAAGGTAAATTAATAGAAGGGATGTTAGCAGACATTGTCATCCTGAATAAAAATTTGGATGCGATAGAACTAGAAGAATTTCATGATGTTGATATATTATACACGATTGTTGGAGGAAAAATTGCTTACAAAAAAGAATGAAAACTTTCATTCAAAATTTCTTGACAATGATCGTTATAACATCTCCATCTTGTATAACGTGGTCTAAACCCACTCTCTGATTCGGGTGTTTTGCACTTTTTCCAGAAACAACTGCATAGCGGAATTGACTTTTAAAACTTCTATGTATTTTATCACAAATATCTCTAATTGTTGAATCTCTTTTAACAATAAGAGGTTCTTCAAAATCTGTTTTCTCTCTTTGTTTTTTAAGATATATTTTGATTAATTCTAAGCGTTCAACAATTTCATCTTTTAAATTCTCAATGTTTTCTCCTGTTAATGCACTAATCATGAGAACATCTTGTATGTTCTCATCAATCCTTTTCCTTTGTTTTTTTGAAAGTAAATCGATTTTATTTACTAAAATGAGTAGTTTTGGATAAACTCTATTACCTTCTAAAACATCAATAAGTTCATCAATAGTTGGATCACTTCTGACAGTTACTGCTGCATTCATGATCTTATACTCTCGCAGTATTCCCACGAATGTTTTCTCTGACATGTGTGTAAGTTTAGCTAGGGTAGAGAGGGCAATTCCACCTCGATCCTTCTTTTTTATTTGAATATATGGTTGCTTCAGACCAGGACGAATAGCAACTTTGCGTAGCTCATTCAAAACCTTGTCAAGATATTGAGTGGATTTCTTAGGCTCTATCATAATAATGATCATATCCGCCCCTCTAGCTACAGCCAAAATCTGCTTTCCTCTCCCCTTCCCCATACTAGCTTCTTCAATGATACCTGGAAGATCAATGATTTGTATTTGAGTTCCCTTGTGAAACATTATACCGGGAATTGCTGAGGTTGTTGTGAATGCATAATGTCCAATTTTTGATTCTTTGCTAGTAATGCTAGAAATGAGTGTAGATTTGCCTGTTGATGGAAATCCAATTAAAACAGCTGATCCATCACCAGCTTTCTTCACATCAAAACCATAACCTCCTCCTCCAGATTTAGCTGAAAATTGAAAGTCTAACTTCTGTCGTCTAAGTTTGGCAAGTTTTGACTTCAGAACCCCTAAATGATGTTCAGTAGACTTGTTCTTTTTAGTTTTTGATACTTGATCCTCAATGTCACGAATCTTTTCATCTATAGTAGAACTCATCTCTAAAACCTATTTTTGGTCTTTTAGTAGTATAGAAACTGGAAGGTATTTAGATTTAACGATTATTGACGGCTATTGTTTATATAGGGTAGATGTATGATTAATTCAGTAAAATGATGAAAGAATAAGATATTGTTAGAATGTAAATTTGTATTGATATATAAATGTTGTACTTATCTTATCGTTAACCAAGCATTATATTTAAATAATCAGTAGTTTAGTTTAGCTTGAAAATTAGGGGTGGTTTTCATTTATGGAAACGCTTGAATTAAGTGAAGAAAAAGTAATAATCGCATTAGCAAAAGCATTATCGTCTCCAACACGATTTAACATCGTTAAACTGCTACTTGATAAAGAAATGGATATATCAACTATAGCTAAGAAAATGAAACAAACTGAAGCAAACACATCTGCTCAAATTAAGTATTTAGAGAGGGCAGGGGTACTCGATTCAAGGTATGAGCCAGGGGCTCATGGAGTGCGTAAAGTTTGTAAAACGAAAGTGAATAAAATAATATTGAATATACTCTAATTCTTTTATTCTTTTCCAGCTATGATCGTTATATCTTCTAGTGAAAGTAGCCAAGTTTTGATTATATTGAATCCTATTTTCTCTACAATTTTACACAATTTTTCAAGGTCAAATAATTTCTTTAAAGCAGTTAATACAAAGTGTTTATCCTTTTTGATAATGAAATAACATTCCTCTAATGTTTTTTGAGGATTTTCCAGGTTTTGTATGACAGATATACAAGTGATTAAATCTCCAATGTTCTTTCTTAAGGGTAAATATTCACTATCAGCACACACAAAAAACCCATGAGGATTTTTCTTTCTTCCTTCTTTTAGCATCTCAACCGAAATGTCTGTTATAACAGTTGTGAGTTTTTTACTCTGTAAGTAATCTAGAAATAATCCCGTCCCTCCTCCAACATCAATTATGGTTCCACTTTTCACCAATTTGATTTCTGAGAAAATTTCGAAATATTTTTGCATCTGTATATCACTGTATCTTGTATCATAGCGATCTGCAGTTGAATCGTATTTGTGCCTTACATCGTATTTCTTGTTACTCATTAAATAAATATAAGAAAGAAAAGAATTTTAAGTCATACTCTTACAACATATTGATGCCAATAAGTCTACGTGGAGCCAAAATCCTCAAAGAACTCACTAATATGGACTTCAGGGTTTTAAATATGATTGAGACACTTCTTCGGAAAGGAGAGTATGCTCCTGTAGACAAAATTGTTACATATTCAGGATATAGAGCTAAAGATGTTGATTTAATTCTATCTAAACTAAATAAAATGAAATTAACCCGTAGATGGAAAGGGCAATTTGTTGGTTATAGTCTCAGTTTGTCAGGTTTTGATGCGCTAGCACTGAATACTCTTTATAATAAAAAAATAATCTATGGTGTTGGACAAACTAGAGGTGTAGGCAAGGAAAGCGATATTTATCATGCAATTGACTTCGAAGAAAATGAAATCATGATAAAAATCAACAGAACTGGTAGAGCTAGTTTTCAACAAATAAAGAAAAAAAGAGATTTTTTGAAAAATAAATTTCATTATTCTATGTTTTCAACAGCTGAAATTGCAGCTAAAAGAGAATATAAGATTCTAAAAGAGTTAAAAGACAAAAAACTACCTATCCCTGATGTAAAGGGACACAATAGACACATTATCGCGATGGAAGTCGTCGAAGGTAGAGAACTTATTAATGTTCAATATCTAAAGAAACCAATCAAAACACTTGAAAGCATTATCGAATTTGCGAAAATTCTATATCAAAAATACAACATAGTTCATGCTGATCTAACTGAATATAATATCCTTTATAATGAGGAAAATAGTGATATAACAATCATAGATTTCCCACAAGCAGTTCATGTTGATCACCTTGAAGATATTAATCTACTAACAAGAGATTTTACTCATTTATTAGAGTACTTTGGAAAGAAATGGGGAATTACTACTGATGAAGTTGATACTGTGATTGATTACATTATAGGTAAAAAATGAAGGTGATAGAGATTTCTGATTCTGAGATAATAACAGTCGGTGTTGATATCTTACCTCAATCATCAGCATCTAAGATAGCGAAATACTCAGTTTGTGTTTATGATGTCAATAATTCTTCAATAATCCAGAAATATGAAAAAGTAAATTTGCAGAAACTAATTGGGATTGTAAGAAGCTCTCAAGCACATTATCTGGCGAGTGACAATATCTTTGAACTTGTAAAAAGTCCATCACAGATTCCGCACTTATGTCTTCAATTATTACCTAATACAAAATTGGTCCAGATTACCGGTTCTCCAATGCATGGATTTACTCCACTGACCAAACTAATGAAGCAACATGGACTAGATGTCTCAGGCAAACTTTTTCCTTTAGTAGCTGCTGAAGCATGTGCTATTCTTGCAGGAAGGAAATTAGGGTATATAATTGAACCCTTTGAGAATGAAACAAAAATAGTAATTTCCAGATCTAGATCAAAAGGACATGGTGGATGGTCACAGAAACGTTACGGTAGACTATATGATACAACCGTGAATCAAGAAGCAAAAAAAACTGAGAGTCTTTTAATTGAGAGAAGACTTGATTTTGACAAAAGGGTATCTAAAAGTAAGTTTGGTGCACAAAAAGTAGTATTTAGTGTGTATTCTCCAATATCAGAAATAACAAAAATTATAAAAAAACAGAGAGGAGAACTTTGTCAAGTAAAAATTTTTCCTGTGAATAAAGAAAGAGTAGAATTCATACCCTTGTCTCAACAAGTGAAAATAAAATCCTCCTTGAGAAGACTAATTGTGGGGATCGATCCTGGTTTAACTGTAGGACTCTCAATAATGGATTTGAGTGGTAGAATATTAAAAATAGGCAGTTTTAGAGAAGCGAGTAGAGGTCAAATTATTCGTGAAATCACTAATTATGGTAAACCATCACTCATTTGTGTAGATGTGTATCCTTATCCTTCTTATGTTGAAAAAATTTCTTCAACATTGAACTCGAAGTTATACACTCCTAGAAGTGTAATGACTGTCTCAGAAAAGAATGAAATTTCTAGAAAACTAGCAATGCAACAAGGAGTAAATGTAAAGAATGCACATCAGAGAGATGCACTTGCTTCAGCATACAAAGGGTATGTGAAATATCGGGCAGAATTTGAGAAGATAGAACAAAGATATCGAGATGAGTATGATAGATCGCTTAGAGATGAAATAAAAGATTTAATGGTTAAAGGAAGATCACTTAATGATGCTATTGAAGAAATCAACAACTCACTCATTGAAGAACAGGAAGTCAAAGAAAAAATTACTAAACCTGTTTCAAAGATAAAACCTTCACCTGATATTGATCAGCTTAAGAAAGAACTTGAGATGCTTCAGGAACTGATAGATAGGGAGAGAAGTAAAAACACTGAACTTTACTCTGAGATACAAAACTTGGAAGAAAAACTAGAACATCTTCAATTCAGACTGGATGAAGATAAAAGTGAATATATTGAAAGAATTCAAAAAGAAAAAGCTTACATCATTCAAGAAAATCAAATATCTCACTCAAGAGAAAGAATCGATCAGTTAGAAAATGAAATTGAAAGATATATTGATAGGATAGATGAGTTGAAGAAAGTTGTTTGGCTCAGAGGCCATAAAGGATGGATACCTCTTAAAGTGATTAGAAAATTCACTCAAGATGAAATTGAAAGAACTGCTGAGAACTATCAATTAGGACCTGGAGATATAGTTCTGATACTTGATACTACAGGAGGAGGTGGACAAACAGCTGAAAAGTTATTTTCTTACAAGATTAAAGCTGTTATTGGTGATGTAAATCATCTTTCATATAATGCAAAAAAGAAATTCAGTGAATCTCAGATACCTATGGCAAATCCAAAAGATGTTGAGATAATTAGAATTGATGAAATTGCTATAATAAAAGAAGATGATCTTAATACATTGGTTACAGAAGCTCAAAAGGAAATTGATCTGATTGTAACTGAGAAGAAAGAGAGTTTCTTAGATAGTTTAGTTGGTGAATATAGGAAGGAAAGAGAAAAAGAAATACTTGAACATGATGAAGCTCTTGTTCGTGATAGAAGAAAGAGAAATTCAACTCATTTAGAAGATGAAAATGATGAGTTAGAAGAGTAATTAAAGCTCATCAACTGCTAATTGTACTAAAAGGATGTTATTACCTCTAACAAAGATATTCCCATATCTTGAGACTTCTTCATCTGCAATTATTTCGATGGCGTCACTTAAATGACAGTTCATATATTGGTCAAAACTTTCCAGTTTACCTTTGTATTTCACGTTATCTTTTAGTCGAATGATAATATACTGGCCAATTACCTTTCTCAGTGAGTTAATGGGAATGCTTCCGCTGCTCATAATATCCACAAACTTGATTTGCTATATCTCGACACAAAAATTGTAACTTAAAAAGCTTGTGTTTAATAATTTTACATGCTGTTTTTGTTATGAATCAAAGCTCTTTGCAGATTCTTCTAGTGATCGGGTTTCTAATGTAGAAATTTTGCGTTTCCTTACTTTAACGAAAATAGGATGATTTACAGCATTTCCAACTACTATAGCTTCTCCAACACCTAAAGATGTAATAGAATTCATGGTTGATCTATCAATTCCTTCTGATGATCTACCAATGTAATCTAAGTCGTAGGGATTAAGAATGCGCATAATTACATGAGTATTGCATTGACTTAGAACAGTTGTTGATAACTTTACAGGACGTTGGCTTACAAGTACTAAAGAAATAAAGAATTTCCTACCCTCTCTAGCTATTGTTTCAATGATTGATTTTGATATTGCTTGATCTAACCTAGCTTCTGGACAGAATTGATGACTCTCCTCTAAGATGACTGTTGTTGGAGGAACCTCATTTTTTTTTCTCATATTAAAAATTCTGAATAGAATATAATTTACCATCATTTGTTTTAATTTGATGCTTGTAAAATCACTTAAATCAAATATTGTAATTTTCCCGGGTTCTAAGATGTTTTTTAGGTCTGGATTTTCTGCAGAACCAAAGAGTCTAGTATTGTTCAGTGTATATAGCCAACCTATCAAAGCTTCCTTACTTCTGGGATTCATCTGTTCACTATTCTCAAGTTCTTCGATAATATCATTGATAACATAGCTTTCTCCTTGCTTGACTTTTTCATGATAAAATTTGGACAAAACTTTGGACAGATCCCTTGTTTGAGCAGTTGTAATCTGTGGTTCATAGATGGCAAATTGTCGTGCAGACATTGATGAAGTAGCGAATTGAACTAATCCACCGGGGAATACATTAACATATTTACGGAAAGGTGATTTATCATCTCCAAATCCTTTGTATTCTCCATGAACATCAAAAAGAACTATTGCCACTCTACCTTGCTCAGCTTTTCTTGAAAGTAATTCTTCAAGAAGCACAGAGACAGTA
>MEHH01000025.1 GCA_001940755.1 Candidatus Heimdallarchaeota archaeon AB_125 | reverse complement strand
TATGAAGGAAGCAATGAAATTCAAAAAATAATTCAAGCCAGATATGAACTTGGATATTATGAAGACAAACCTCTCAGATGTATGCCTCCGAAATATGATCCTGATGAGTGGGCAAAAGAAGAAACTGACAAATTTTAATCTTTCTTCCTCTCCTTCTTCTTCATTGTTTCCTAAAAAATGTTATATACTTCTATTTAGCTAGAACATCTATGTCAGATGAAAATGTTTTCATTATTCTATATGACTTATCTGATAAAAAAATAACAGAATCCTTCTACGAGTATAGTGATATCATCATTAAACATTGGAAATTTCTAAAGAATTTAAAGAGCGAAAGAAATCTGATTTTTGCTGGTACAACTGTTGATTCTTTCTATGAGTTTATAGTTTTTAAAACAAGTTCTAAGGAAGAAGCTGAAAAATTGGTTAAGAATGACCCTTTTGTTTATAACAGATTGCTTCAAGTCTTTCTATACAATTTCAGAATCTCTCTCTTGACAGAAGAACATGTTGTCGAAGTTTTAGAAGAGGAGTTTCTAGATATTGAATCCATTTATGATGAAGAAACTGAGTTCTATATGGGAACAATAACAGGACGTCCAACTTTTATTAATGATATGACTGAAGAAGAAGGTAAGATTATGGGAGTGCATTGTGAATATTTGAAAAACAAATATGATAATAGACAACTTATACTTGCAGGACTTATTTTAGCTGAAGGTCAATTTGGAGTATCTATATTTACAGCTGATAATATTGAACATGCACAAGATTTTGTTGAAAATGACCCAGCTGTTAAGAGTGGTGTTGTTAAATCTGGAGTTCATCCATTTAGAATTTTCCTAAAAGGAGAAAAATAAAAATTAAGAGAATTTTGCTTCAATATCTTTTATTACATCTTTCATTATCTCATTAACTTCATCTGCAAGCTCATTTAGTTTTTCTACTTTAACTACGCTCATAGCTTCCTTAGGATTCATTGCAGAAACTACAATTTTACCATTTTCATTTTCATAGATTATAACATTGCAAGGTAATAATGCACCTATTTCTGGGACTAAAACAATTGCTTTGTGTGCAAAAGGAGGATTGCAAGCTCCTAGAATCTTATATGGTCGAATATCTGCATCAATTTTCTTCTTCAATGTTTCTTTGGCATCTATTTCAGTAAGAATTCCAAATCCATGATCTGCCAAAACTTCACGAGTAACTTTTTCTACTTCACTGAATCTATCATAACCAACATTGAGTTCTGTGGAAATAACAAGTGACATGAATAACCATATGTCACCTTACCAAATAAGTTTTTACCTATGATAGAATACTACATTACTCTAAATTTCCTGTTATCTCAATATGCTTGAAACCTGCTTCAATATTTTTGTTTACTATTTGGATGTAATCAAACTTAGACATGTCAAACTGCCCATTTTAAAATAATGCGAAGAAATCTGTAAATTCAAAAGGTCTGTTACCGAATAAAAGAGCCATTCTATTCACCATTAATGATTCTTTAGAATACAATAATTATAAAAGAGTTTTGAGAAAAAAAAAGATAAAATTGTTACCTCATTTTATCCTTATAGTGATAATTTGGCTTGTATGTTAATGGCCACTCTGGTTCATTATCCAAGATTTCTTCAATTTGTATCAAAACATCCTTAGATAAATCAACTTCAGAAGCTTTGATATTCTCCATAACATGTTCAGGTTTTGTAGCACCGATGATAGCTGAAGAAATTTCTGTTCTTCTAAGAATCCATGCAAGAGCTAACTGACCCATTGTGATATCAAGTGATGAAGCAATTTCTCCCAGTTTCTTTACCTTTCCAATTGTTTCCTCGGTAAGATTTTTCTTCAGAAATTCTGACTTATCAGCTCTACTGCCTTCTGGAATACCATCATTATACTTTCCAGTTAATAATCCCTGAGCAAGAGGAGACCAAACAGTGAAACCCATGCCATGAGTTTTTGCTACTGACATTATCTCCATCTCTATGTACCTAACAAGCATATTATAGAGAGGTTGTTCTACTATTGGCTTATGTGCTCTGATGTCCTTGGCAATAGCGTTTGCTCTTTCTAATTGAGCTGCAGTCCAAACAGATGTTCCCCAATATCTAACCTTGCCATCTCTTATCACTTCATCTAGAATTTCAACAGTTTCTCTTAATGGAGTCATGTAGTCATATCTATGCATATAATAGATGTCAATATAATCCATGTTCAATCTATCAAGAGTGCCTTCAATCGCATTCAAGATGTTTTTGCGACCTAATCCCCACCGATTAACATCATAATCGTTCATTGCCCAGAAAACTTTACTTGAAATGACTAAATCTCTCCTATTGAAAGTCTCATCTGAGAGGAAATCTGCTATGACTTTTTCTGCTCCTCCTCTAGCATAGATTTCAGCTGAATCGATGAAATTAATACCATTTTCGATTGCTGTAGTCATGCATTTCTTTGCCATCTCATCTTCAACAGATCCACCATATGTCAACCAAGAACCTAGAGAAATTTCACTAACTTTTAATCCTGATTTTCCAACTTTTCTATATTTCATAAAATCACTTTTGTTGAATCTTAATTAAAAACAACTAAATTATCTGAATTAAAAAGTATGTGGATTTTCAAAAAACCGATATTTGATTATATGTTAGATATTAACATATTTAGATAAACACAATCTCTCTAAAGAAATTCATTTCTTCAATGGACATACGATTAGGATACTTGAATTTTTTAATATATGTTCGAAATCTAGTATTCATAACATCATTTTTTATCAAGTGTTGTGTTTTGTTTTCTGGAAAAACCACAGATATAACATAGTATTGCTTTCCTTCGAATCGAGGATCAGCTTGGTTATCATCTTTACCCCAGAATGCAAAAATTATCATACTATGATCTATGATTGAGGGAGCAGGAAGCGGTCCATATACACCTGTTTCGTATCTCTGTCCTTGACCAACTGTAACATAACAAAATCCTATGAACTCATCCATGTTTATGTTAAATGTGTCCAATTCTGCATTGATGATCTCTCCACCAGTCATTCCAAATCGGAATAGTCCAATTCCAACATCCTTACTATAAGCAATTTTTCTTTTAACATCGATATAATCTGATGTCTTTTTTGTATATCGAATGAATTTAGTTTTTCTCTTCTTCCTGATATCAATAATGAAGAAAGTAAGAATTCCTGAACAAACTACTGGAAGTGTTATGACTAGGAAATAAAAAAGCCAACTTGGTTTTTCTGGAAGATCTCGTGGAATTTCTACAGCATCATCTAGAGGATACAAATCAAACTCTCCCCAAGAACCACCAATCGTATAATCCCCAACTCCCAACCATTCGTTCCAGAAATTCCCCATTTCTAATTCTTCATCAAACCAGTAATTATCACTCCCATCTTTAGAATATGCTTGACTTAAACCTCCAAGGTTATTATCTATGAAATTATTATAGCGAATAAGATTATTTGAAGAATAATTTAGGACTACCCCATATCCCTCATTAAGTATAAGGAAATTGTAAGAAATTTCATTTTCATTTGAATTAAAAAGATAAATTCCGTCATTTCTATCTTTTGATATACTATTATTGAATATGTTAAAACTGTGTGAATCTTCTAGATAGAATCCTATAGAATTATTGATTGCTTCATTCTCTTCTAGTTGAATATTGTCAGAATCTTTGAAATAAAATGCTGGTCCAAGATTATCGGAAAGATTATTCTGGCGAATGTGACCTGCAGATATCTCCCATAGATAGAAACCGTATTCTTTATTTTCAAAACACAAATTCTGTTCTATTATTGAATTACGACCAAAAAAAACTTCTATGCCTACTCGATTTGCTTCACAATAATTGTTAGAAATTACCACATCATCACAAAATCTAATTGAAACTCCATTATCATTGTTCATAGAAAGGACATTATTAGTAATTTTAACCTCATCAGAATCTATACATTTTATTCCATTCAAACCATTTACTGTTATTGTGTTATTATCTATTACTGTACCTGGTGCTCCCCAGATGTCAATACCATTAGTATATTGGTCTGTAATTGTATTATTACTAATTTCTGCTGTACCGAGAGCAATCCACGAAATCCAGATTCCTATTTGTTTAACATTGATGTAACAATTTTCGATAACGAAAAATTTGGTTGTATCGCTTATGTTTATCCCACAAGATTGAGTATCTGAAGTGATATTGAGGAATTTTAACCTATAAGGATCTAATTCAGTTCCACTTCCCGGGAAAATTGTGAAACCACTGTCATTGTATATCTGAACTGGATCACTTTGAATTAATTGTGAATTAAGACCAGCTTCTTCAGCAAAACCATCTACAATAAGAAAGGAGTTGCTTTGAAAATTCATCATTGGAGAGCTAATGAAACCAATTACAAGTAATATGGTTAGAAGGCAAGAATAACTATGAAATTTCTCCAATGACATTTTTTCTAATAAATAATGTGTAAAAGAAATTTCTTAAATGCTGCTATATTCCTTTCTTACATAAAAATTGGAATCTATGATACACAAAAAAATTCATAAGATGCCAATTCAAAATATCCATCGGGTACAATTAATGACACCTGATACTGAGATTATAGCCTATTTTGAAACTCCAAGGGATCCTTTGCCTTTAAACTACATAGCTAAAGGTGTAGCTGGAGTGGAAACGATTATTGCAGCAATCAACCCAAGAGCAACTGAAGAAGTAATTAGAGGGATATTGAGAGCAGCAAAGAAAACCAAATCTGTAGTGATATTTGAACTAGCACTAAGTGAAATGTCACTAAGCGGAGGATATACAGGTTATACCCCTAAAAAATTCGCTGATCGTTGTAAATCTGCAGCTGAAAAAGAAAAATGGTTTGCTTATTCATTACATGCAGATCACCTTACATTGAAGAAAGGTACAGATGAAGAAATGGCGAATTTAATGCTAGAAATTAAAGCAAGAATTGAAACCGGCTTCACAGGTTTTGCAATTGATACATCTTTCCTATTCAACAGAGAAGAACAAACTGTAAAAGGGCAGTTAAGTGAAATTCTTTCGAAAGGTCTTATATTATTCGCATTTATCAGAGAATTAATGGGAGAAAAACCTTATGGAATTGAAGGAGAAGTTGGAGAAATTGGTATAGCTGATTTTACTTCTGTTGAAGAAGCAGTACATTATGTTTCAACTCTAATAAAGAGTGATGTCTTTATTGATTATCTTGCAATAGCAAATGGTTCAACTCATGGTGTTAGTGTTGATGCAGAAGGCAAAGTTGTTCCACAGCTAGGAATTAATGTTCAGAGAACTGTTGAGATTGTTGAAGAATTCAAGAAGATGGGAGTTGAAACCAGAATTGCACAGCATGGAATTACAGGAACTCCTGTTGATGTTATTGCTTCAACATTCCCTCATGGAAGTATTGCAAAAGGAAATATTGGGACTTTTTGGCAAAGGCTTGTGCAAGATGTTCTTGAGAAACATGAACCTGAATTATTTACAAAGATTAGGTCTTGGGTTCTTGAAAAATATGGTAAACCAGATGTGGATGAACATAAGACCTTTGCAAAAAATTCAAAATATGCCTGGAAAGAATTCTTCGATGAAGTTGAAACCATAAATGAAGGATCTAAACAAACTATAATTTCCCAAGCTGAAATAGATATGAATGATTTTATCAAAGCATTAAAAATGGAAAACACTGCAGATCTCTGCTTCAAATATATGGTAGAGAACTTCCTCACAAATACATACTAAGGTTAGAAAAATGTCAATAAAAAAATATCAAACACTTGAAGCTTACCTAGAAGAAATTCAACCAGAAGAACTAAGAGAAATCGTAAAAGAAATTATAGATATAAGTCTGGATGTACCAAAACAGATCCTTACTTTTCTTCTAGACGAACATGATTATTCAGGCATCATCAATATTTCTGGTGATGAGCAATTGAGTTTGGACATTGCTACACAAGAATTATTCATGCAAAGAATTCCAAATAATCTATATTCTCTCTTATTAGGAGAAGAAACTGATGAAAATAGTATACTAGAAGGAACTGGGGACTTAATTGTTTTGGGTGACTTCATCGATGGATCCTCTATTATTAGGACTAGAAGCCCAGGAGCAATTGTCAATATAATCGATCAAGAAGGTTATACTCTTGCAGCTTTAACAGTAAGTTTCACCTTATTCCTGCGTTTTGATTTAGCAACTGAGTTAGGTTTTATTCAATTTCTACATGATGGAGAGAAATTCCGTGTAATAAGAGATGAACTCGATATTAGTCCAAGCAAAAGTCCTGTTTTTGGGTTGGGTGGTAAATATAATGATCATTCAGCAAAAGAAAAACTATTCGTAGATGCTTTAGATATCAAAGGAAAGAATAGATATGGTGGATGCATGGTTCAAGATATGAATAACGTTTTTGAAAAAACTGGTGTTTTTGGTTATTTTGCACCTAAACTAAGGTTTTGTTACGAAATTGTCCCTTATCTCTATATCTTATCAAAAGTTAATGGAGCTGGATTCTACATAACTGCTGATGGACATGAAATTGTATTTGAAAAAATAAAACCCTTAGACGTAAACAAGCTAACTTCAATGCACTATCTACATCAAAGAGCTGGTTTTGTTGGTGGCTCTAAGGATTTAATTGAACTTTGGTTCAAAATAGAAGATTTGTAAAACGCTTCTCTTTCTTCATTTTTTCTTCTCTTCAACGGAGCTAGTGAGTAAAACTTTTAATTAGGTATTTATAATATGTATTAGTGACCCGTATTATTTGTTTAGAAATTTAGGTGACAAGGTTGGTTAAAACTACAATAAGTCTAATTAAAGCTGACATAGGTTCTAGTCCTGGTCATGTTACTGTATATGAGCCTTTAATGGAAAGAGCAGAAGAGCTAATGGAAAAAGCTAAGGATGAAAATGTCATTCTTGATTTCATTGTGTTTAATGCTGGTGATGATACTGAGCTCTTATTATCTCATGATAAGGGAGTTGATAATAAAGAAATACATAAGCTTGCTTGGGATACTTTTATGACTCTAGGGAAGGAAGCTAGAGAAATTGGTCTCTATGGAGCGGGGCAAGATCTTTTGAAAGATACATTTACAGGAAACATAAAAGGTATGGGCCCTGGGTGTGCTGAAATAGAATTTGAGGAACGTCCAGCTGAACCAATTTTAGTTTTTGCAATGGATAAAACTGAACCTGGTGCGTTCAATTATCCTATATTTCAGATGTTTGCTAATCCGTTTAATACAGCTGGATTAGTAATTGATCCAAAAATGCATGAAGGTTTTTCTTTTTCTGTAATGGATGTATATGAAAGTAAATTCGTAGAGTTAAGCTGTCCCGAAGAGATGTATGATTTGCTTGCGCTTATAGGTGCTCCTGGAAAATATGTTGTAAAGTATGTAGATAGTAAAAACACTGGTATTGGGAGAGCTGCAGCGATATCTACCGATAAACTATCTCTAGTAGCAGGTAAGTATGTAGGAAAAGATGATCCAGTTGCAGTAGTTAGAAGTCAAAGTGGATTTCCAGCTGTAGGTGAAATAGTAGAAGCTTTTACTTTGGGACATATGGTTTCTGGTTGGATGCGTGGTTCTCATCGAGGTCCCCTTATGCCTGTGTCACTCGAATACAGCCAATGTGTTAGATTTGATGGACCACCTAGAGTTGTAGGATTAGGTTTTCAGTTGAAAAATGGTATGTTCAAAGGAGTAGTTGATTTATTTGATGATCCATCATTTGATTCTACAAGAACAAGAGTTAATGAAATAGCTGACTATATTCGTCGGCATGGACCATTTGAACCTAGTCGTCTTCCTCTCAGTGAGATGGAGTATACAACATTACCTGGTGTTTTGAAAAAACTAGAAAACAAATTTCATGATTAGAGTTTATTCACCTTTTTTTCTTTTTCTTTCTTCTTCCCTTGTTTTTTCAGCTCTTATCTCCTTCTCACTAAGAAGCGTGTAAATAAAATATCTAATTAGCTCATGGAGTGGTTGATAAATACTTGGATCAAAATCATTGAAGTGTGCACATAAGTCATCTATAATGAATTCATCTGTATCAAGATCATAAATCAAAGGATAGTATCTGCAACCTTCAGGTCTATTTTCATATATTGTACATCTGCTTTCTTTTAGGAAAAAGCACATACCCTCTTTATTTCTCAGAACCATAAATCCATCTTTTTCTTCTAAAAATTCATCTATTTGGAATCCTAATTTTGAAATTCTTGTTATGTCCTTTTCTGCCAATGGCATTTCTGTCTCTAGACAGCATTCATAACATCTGTCAGAGTACGAACAATAGAATTCTAAATCAGGGCTTGTCATACTTTTACCTACGTGATTGAATCTCTGATATTGTTTCCATAAGTTGCGTTTTGAATTCTTCTGATAGTTTTTCTATGGTTACCTCATCGTCAGCTTCGATTGTCATTCTAATTATGGGTGATGTATTTGATGGCCTGATTAGAACCCATCCTTCTTGGAAATTGATTCTGACACCATCCATAGTGTTTACATCTTCGAATTTTGAGAGTAGTTTTTGTTTAAGTAAATCTACTACTGTAAATTTTAGATCATCTTCGCATGGAATTTCTTCTTTTCTTATCGGATACGATGGAATTTCATCCACTAAAGTTGACAATTCTCTTTTTTCTCTATTAAGTATTTCTGCAATCTTTAATGGAGTTACAATAGCATCATCAAAGAGGAAGTATTCTGGGAGAATTATGTGACCACTGGATTCTACTCCTAATGGAGACTTTTCCTCTTTTGCTTCTATTGTAAGAAAAGTATGACCAACTGGAATCTGTTTTACTTTAAATCCTAAGGGTTCAAGCTGTTCAGCTACTGATTTCGAACATTCCACATTAGCAATGATTGTACCTTGTTTGTTTTTCAATCCATACATTCCAATGATAATTCCTGTCTGATCAGCCGAGAGTATTCTGCCTAATTCGTCCACTATAACCGCTCTGTCTCCATCTCCATCAAAAGCTACACCAAAATTGCATCCGTGTTTTGGAATAGCCTTGACTAATTCAGTTAGATTTTTTGGTTTCGGATCAGAAGGCCTTCCTGAAAAAGTAGGATCAGTATCACAATAGATTCTTGTTATTTCAATTCCTAAGGAAGTAAAGATTTCGGGAACAGACAAAGTAGTGCTTCCTCCGCCACAATCAATTGCAACCTTTAGTTTTTCTGTAAACTTAAATTTCCGTTTAAAGAAGTTCTCATACTCTGTTTTTATGTTATAAGAGTTTGAACTTCCGATATCTTTCCAGTCAACAACTGAATATTTCTCATCTATTGCGATGTCCCTAATTGACATTAGCTCTTCTTCAGAAAAACCAACACCATCAGAATGATAGAATTTTATACCATTCCATTCAGGTGGGAGATGACTTGCTGTAACAAATGCTGTTGCTGTTTTCTTAAGAAACCAACCAGCATATAGGGTTTGACCAAAAGCTGTTGTTCCTACATAAATAATATCAATCCCGGTTGCTGTTACACCTGAAATAAATGAATGGACTAATGGAAAACTTGATTGCCTTATTTCATTCCCTACTACTACTTCTCTACCTTTTAATGTATTTTTAACATAGGTCCCAAAGGCTAATCCAATTTTATACATTATAGGCGCTGAGATATCCTTGTTGTAAACTCCACGTATGTCATAAGCTCGAAATATATTTGGAGAGATATCATTATTCATTGGTTTAAGAGAAGATAAGATGTATAAAAATTTGCTTACGCATAAATCTTTTATTTAAGCTATACAGTCTTCCAAACTATGCACATATCCATAGTATATATCCTGGTTTTCATAAGTTCTTATGTTGTAGGTTCCATTCCCTTTAGTTGGATAATTACAAAACTTAAAACTGGAGAAGATTTGAGAAAAATAGGTTCGGGAAACGTTGGTGGAAGAAATGTTTATCGAGCTACTAAATCTAGAAATTGGGCTTTGTTTGCTGGATTCTTAGATGTTTGTAGATCTGTAACTGCTGTAGCATTAATATACTATCTTTCAAATATTCTATATTTTCAAAATTATCCTGAGTATAACGTACCTCTAACAAGTTTCTTTCCAGATACTGTTCTTGGATTCAGTCTAGCTATTGCAGGACTAGGAGCAATTTTGGGGCATAATTGGTCTATCTACCTTCTGCCAGGTCACGGCGGGAGAGGAATTACTGTTGTTCTTGCTTCAATGTTATATGCTAATCCAATTATGATTGCATTTTGGATAGTTTTATGGCCTATAGTCATAACTTTTGTTGGATACTCTTCAATAACCTACATTGTTACTACTGCATTAGTTGGAGTAATCGCTTTGTTTTTCCCAGTTGTAATGCCTTGGGCTCCTTATAATTTGGCAATAGCAATTATTCTTTTCAGCATATCAATTGTCATGATTAGTAGACAAAAAGATAACATAAGAAAAATCAGAACTGGAGAAGCAAAGAAAATGAACATATGGAAGGCAGTTTTTGGTAAAAAAAAGATGTCAGATGAGATTCTTAAATGATTCTACATCCTATGGTTTGAACGCAGTAACTGTGATGCTTTGTATAGAATCACCAATGCCATCTAGTTCCTCTTTTATATCTCCATAGTTCTCAATATCAAGAGGCTGTCCATCTATAACAAGAACTCTTTCTCCTGATTCCGAATCTATATCTCCTTCAAGCTCTTTTTCTACAAGAAGACCTGAAGCTTTATCTGTTACCTGTATATCCCTAAAACCCGCATTTGTAATAAGCTCTAGATATTTCTCTTTTAGTTCTGCTCCTGCTACACATCCAGCCAAGAGGTCTTCATTGTTTCTTATAGAATCTGGAAGCTCTTTGAGAAGTACTATGTCTGAAATAGATAACCTTCCTCCTGGTTTTAGAACTCTAAATGCTTCATCAAATACTCGTTGCTTTTCTGGAGATAGATTGATTACACAATTAGAAATAATCACATCAACAGAATTATCTGCAACTGGAATATTTTCAATCTCACCAAGTCTAAATTCAACATTAGTATACTCATACTTGCGAGCATTTTCTCTAGCTAAGTCGATCATATCAGGAGTCATATCAACTCCTATAGCTTTACCAGTAAGTCCAACTTTTTTAGAAGAAAGGAAACAATCTAACCCTCCACCAGATCCGAGATCTAGAACAACTTCACCTTCTTTCATCTCTGCAATTGCTGTAGGATTCCCACAGCCTAATCCCATATTGGATTCTTCAGGGATTTCAGCTAATTCTTCAAGAGTATAGCCAATAGCCTTACTTACATCTTCCACGGAAGGTGTTCTACAACAAGATGATTCTTGAGTTTTTTGTGTCTCTAGAGTTTGAGATTCAGATTTACTGCATCCACAAGATGCTTTCTGAGCTTTCCTAGCTTCAACAACTGAGTCTATATTCCTTTTTGCTACATCTCCATATCTGTCTCTAACTACTTTCCTTACTTTTTCTTTCTCTATATTTGTCATTTAATCACCTTAATCTGCAATTATTTCCTTCATTATTGGTTTGAGTGACAGTTTAACCATACCATCAAATCTATCTGATTTCATCAGAGAAATGCTTGCAATCTTACCCTTATCATTCATACTAATGACTACAAGTTTATCTCCTTCATTTAGATTCATTTTTTCTCTTAGGTTCTTGGGAAGTACAATTTGCCCTCTACTATCTAACTGAACAACGCCTTCTACATGGCAACAACCTAAACCTTCACTGCTTGAAGGACAGCAATCTTCATTTTTTTCTTTATCACTCATAGTATCAACTAAGAATAGTCAGTTGATAGATATTTATAAACATTCCGAAAAATCAGAAAATTCAGAAAAAACACATTTTTAATGATAAATGCTTTTAATGATGTCTAAAAACTAAAAACTAATGAAACAAGCACTAATTCTGACAGGAACACCAGGTACTGGTAAAACTACAATTGCAGATCTATTAGTAGAAAAGGATTACAACGTAGTTAATATTGGAGAATTAGTTAAAGAGAAAAAGCTTTTCGATTTCTTTGATGAAGAGAGAGACAGCTATGTTGTAAACGATGGTAAACTAAATGTTGTTCTTACAAAGTTAATCGAAAAAAACACTTCATCCTACCCTCTAGTTATAGATGGTCATGTAGCGCGACTCCCTCCCTTGTTGGTATCAAAGTGCATAGTCTTTCGCTGTTCTATACGTAACCTGAGACAGAGACTTGTGGTACGTTGTTATAGTGATTCGAAGATTGACGAGAACGTTGAAGCAGAATTAATGGAAGTTATTTTGACCGACATGATGCAACTATATGGTAAAGATCTGGTTAGTGTTGTCTTCACAGATGTTTCTATTGAGGAAACATTTAGTGAAGTGTTAGCAATTCTAGCAGGTTAGTTTTTAGGATCTATCCACTTATTCTGATGGATAGTATTCCTCTTTTATCTTTTATTACTGAAACTGCTTCATTTGGTGCTACTACCGTAAATCCTTTGTTTTTGGTTCCTTTACCAAAAAGTTTAGACCATTTAAAGTCTTCTCCATTCTCGAATGAGAACATCTTGACACCTACGAAGTTTTTGTAATCAATTTTATTCATGGTTCTTTGAATAAGATCGAGCTCCTCAATAGGAGAGAGGCCATCTTCAAGAATCAAAATGCTATTCCTCATTACTTTTGATAAGATGTAACTGATTTTTTCTTCACTAGAAAGATCATCAGTCTCAGAAAATGGTATAAAATCTACTCTATACTTCATTTTATTCACCTTACCTTCTTAGCCATCTCGGCTATTTTATTGTATAACTGCTCAATACCATCACCCTGCAGCGCAGAAACAGGGCTAACATGGTAGTCACAAAACGCATCTTTGATTTCTCGAATATCTGCTCCAGGTAAATCTATTTTATTTGGAACCAATATGAATGGTTTCTTCTGATGTTCCAAATTACCTATTATAGTAAAGTTTACCTGATCAAACGGTGATTTTGCTGCATCAATCACAACTAATGCTACATCCACATTTTCTAGGAATTTAATTGCTTCCACTATTCCTCTAGTTGCCTCTTTAGCTCTTTGCATTGCCTCTCCAGCAGTAAGTCCATGTTTCATGAACTCTTTTGGATTTACAGAGGATGCTATTCCTGGCATATCAATAAGTGTAAGATCAAGAACAGTTCCCTTAGAAGAGAAATTAACCTTCTCAAGCTTCTGAATTGTTCTTGTTTCGTGTGGAATTTCACTGACTATTCCAACTTCTTGGTCAGCCCAATCTATACCAATTTTGTTCGCAAGAGTGGTTTTACCAGCATTAACTTCACCGTAGAACCCCAAATTTATTGATTTTGGCTTTGATTTCAGCCATAATCTCCATGACAATTATTTCACCTTAAGGGTAAGCTTGTTCTTGTTAACTTAAAACGAAATATTATTGACATCACACGGTCGTATTACGCAGTCGCTAATTTCAATTTTTTTGAATGAAATGGTCATCTAATAAGATTTATTAACTCACAATGAAAGAAACTCGAAATAAGGATTTCAGATTAGGTAGTGATTTAAATTTTCATAATGGGCGCTAGTATCAAAATGTGGTTGAAGTTACTTTGGCAGAACAAATTCAACATTAGCTGGAAATATATTCCAAGAACTCTTGCAATTACGTTGGTTACTGCATTATTTACTCCTTTTACAATCTATGAGCACATTCGATTTAATCGCAAAATTAGAAATACGGAAATTAAAAAACCACCGATTTTCATTGTAGGTCATTGGAGGACAGGAACAACACATCTACAAAATCTATTACTACTTGATGACAAATATGGTTACTTAGATTTAGTTGAAGCAACCTTCCCGCATTTGATGCTTAGTGGCTTCAAATTTATATCAGCAGTTATGAAACCACTAATTCCAGATAAACGTCCAATGGACAATATGGCAATGACAGCTGCTACTCCTCAAGAACATGAATTTGCGATTGTTGATCTTTGTTTACTCTCCCCACAATCAGGATTGATCTTTCCTGAAAATAGAGATCGTTATCTTAAATATGGTACATTTGAGGATGCTACTGAAGCTGAAGTCAAAGAATGGAAAGACAATCTTGTATTTTATCTCAAGAAGTTAACTCTAAAGGAAGGAGGAAAGCAATTGTTGCTTAAGAATCCTCTTGATACTCATAGAGTAAAACTTATTCTAGAAGTCTTTCCAGATGCAAAATTTATCAATATTTATAGAAATCCGTACAAGGTTTTCTTTTCTACTGTTAAACTTCATAATGTTAATACACATTTGTTTTGGTTGCAAAAACCACACTATGAGTTGAATGATTTTATATTTGATTTGTATTTAGAATTCTACGACAAATTCTACCAAGATTTTGATTCTATCCCGAAAGATCAAATTATTGAACTAAAATATGAAGATTTAATTTCTAAACCTATGGAAGAATTAGAAAAGATATATGAACAACTTAATCTTGGAGACTTTGAACTAGTAAACGGTAAAATTCAAACATATTTAGATTCTCTAACTGGTTACCAAGTTGGAAACTACAAGATTTCAAAGAAAGATAAAGAACTCATTTACTCAAAATGGCATGAAACCATCGATCGTTGGGGTTATGAAAAACCCTAACAAAAACCCATGAGAATCTCATAAACAAACCATTTCTTTTGGAGTATTTGATAGTCTTCTTCCACCATCTTTTGTTACAACACAATCATCTTCTAATCGTATACCAAAATCTCCAGCAAAGTATAAACCAGGTTCTACTGTTATGACAGAGTTTTCAAGTAATTCCTTGGCGGGTCTATCAGGATAAGCTCGGTAGATTCCTACTCCAATATCATGTGTCTCAATACCAATTGCGTGACCAGTTGAATGAATATACAGCTTCTCATGATCATATCCAAATTCTTCAAACTTTTCTCGAACTGCCATTTCTACTATATGAGAGGAAACCCCAGCTCTGATTTTTGAAAATGCAGCTTCTTTTGCTTCATGTACTGCTTCATATGCTCTAAGGATTTCTTCTTTCGGTTTACTTCCTATCCAATATGTGTGAGTTATATCTGAATTGGACATCTCATAAGCAACGCCATAATCAATTAGAAGAACTTGATTTTCTTCTATCTTCCCAGCGCCTGCTTTATGATGTGGAATAGCGGCATTTGGTCCAGAAGCAACTATGGGTTCAAACGCTACTCCACCTCTTTTATTACATTCAAATTCAATAATTGCTGCTAATTCTTTTTCTACCATACCTGGTTTGATTAAGGGTTCTATTACTTCTTCCATCAATTCTTCAGCAAGTTTAGCAGCGATCTCGTGATTTTTAATTTCCTTTTGAGTTTTTACAGCTCTTACATCAAAAATGATGTCTTTAGCAGAAACATAATTGAGATTTTTATTAATACTAGTTAAAGCACTAAAAGTTCCACTTGTTAGTATATCAGAACTGAATTTAGAAAAAACCTCACTTGGTTCAACGAAATTAAGAGCAAGTGTGGATTTATCTTGGAAACTCTTGAGCAAATTGTTAACCATCTCAGTCAATTCACTACCTTTTTTGTATGCATTGACTTCGTAAATTTCCTCGTTGACTAACATTGCTTCCATTTGCGAAGTTATGACAGATGGTTTTCCTCTTTTTGGTATCAAGGTTAAAGTTGGTGATGCAAACCACTTCTCAAGTAAATATCTCTGATGTACATCATATGAATGGTGACAAAAAATTATCCATCCATCTACATTGTGTTTGTTTAAAACTGTTTGAATTCTATCAATTTTTTCACTCAAAATCCACACATTCCTTTATTATTTGTTTGATATTATTTGGTAAATAACTGTTCTCTTCTAATTCTACTAAATCTTTAAATTTGTCTATATCTCTGTAAGCATTCTTACTTTCTAAAATCTCAAATGATGATCCCAAACTCTCAAAAACCTCTCTAAATCTTAGTGCAGAGTTTTTCCCAAAAACTAGTGGAAAAGAATCTCTCTTATTGAAAACTAATATACTAGTACCATTATCAGGTGTTGGTCCAAGCATTATTTTTTTCTCATTTGTATGTTTATTGAGAATTAATTGCAAATCTTCAGATTTAATCAAAGGTAGATCCGCCATTATAATTATAATTATATCTTCTTGAATTTCTTTGAAAGCTTCTTGTAATGATTCGTTTAATTCCTCCCCCTTATCTAGAAGTATAGAAAAGCTTCCTGAGAAGTTTAATTCTTCCTTCTTTGTTAAGATATACAAATTGAAACTGGACTCAATTTTCGAAATTTCATCTATTAAATTCTGAGTCATGTGATAAAGTAGTTTTTCTATTGATGTAGCCTTTAGATTAGACCTAAGTCTACTCTTATCATTTACTGTTCCTCTATATGGTACTATAATTGCTTTCATCGGTAATCCTTCCAGAATAATCTCTAACTAATCTTTGTATGAATTTCGGGTTTTGAATCAATGGTCTAGCAATAGAAACTGCTCTTGCTCCAGCTCTTAGCATTTTATGAACATCATTTATTGTTCTAACTGAATTATTCCCAATTATAGGGATATTTGTTAATTCTACTAACTTTCTAATTATTTCAATGTTAGCTCTCTTGTGTCCAGGTAACATAGCATCTACATGAATGTAGGAAATTGAATATTCTTCCAGAATTTTTACAAGCATAGTATAATCATTCACGATGTGCCCTCGAATTTTTATTCCTAAAGTAAATGAAGGTAGTATTCTTCGAATAGATTCTATCAGAGATTTAAGTTTCTTAAGTTTTACAAGCAATTCATGACCACCGTTAATTCTGAGAACCTCTTCTTGACGACAATGAGCGTTAATCTCTATGATATCAACATACTGTGAAACTTCTTTCAGCCATACCTCAGAGAAATAATCAGCGTAAGTAAGTCTTACATTGAAACTAACAAGTTGATGATTCGAGTGTTTTTCTAGATTTAAATTCTTTGAACACCATGATTTAACCTAATAACTCTTGCATCATATTCGCTTGGCACAAGCTTCAGCATTGACGACGGCGCCCACAATAATATTGGAATATCAAGCTTGGTCAGTGAATGCATTAATACACCGCTTCCACAGTATGCTGCCAATGCAACAATA
>MEHH01000024.1 GCA_001940755.1 Candidatus Heimdallarchaeota archaeon AB_125 | reverse complement strand
GAAATCGAATAGCATAGTCACAAAAAGAAGAACAGCAACGACGACAATGAGAAGCATGTAACCATTTCTTAATTGATAGTAGAGTAAAGATCTCTCAACAAATATAGGAAGTGGAGAATTTAGATAGCTTTGGTAGATGGGTAATTTCGAAATGAAAATTGTAAGAAAAGCTCCACCAAGAAGAGGTGTGAATACACCTGTTAGATTCCAAAAGAAAGCCATTATACTGAAAAACTTTGTTTTATCTTTTTTAGAAGGACTTATATCAGCTAAGAGAGTTGTAAGAGAAATTTGTGCCAAGGAACCAGAAACACCAAATAGAGAATAAGCTGCGATCATCCAACCTTTTATCTCAGTGAAACTAGAAATGTAGAATAGAAACATGGACAAACTAGCTAATCCTATCCCTGCAATCATAGTATACTTTCGCTTTCTTACATCAGTTATGTATCCAAGCCCTAAAACCACACCAGTTGCAAGATAACCAGAAACGGAAAAAAGTAAACCATAAGAAAAACTATCCCAACTTAGAAAAATAACAAAGAGAGGTACAACATAGCGAACCATACGATTACTGAAACCAATTAGAACTCTAAAAAAGATAATAGAGTTTACTTTGTTTCCATTAGTATGATTGCCAAGCATGCTGATAAACAAGCAGAATATATTCGTTTAAAAAATGTTTTGAAAGTATCAGAGCTACTGCTTTTCAATTTTCCTAATTAATTCAACTAATGGCAGACTATGTGCAGCAATATTTGTTTCTAAATCAAAATATTCAGAATCCTTAACTGCTTTGTGAATGTTCATCGTGATTTCGCTAGCATGTGCTTTGTCTTTTTCTGCAGCAACGAATATACACTTAGTATTGATTTTAGCTAGAACTTCGTTAGTAATTCTAAATTTCTTTTGAGTTAACATTGTTTTACGAACTCGTTTGGCATTATAACTATCAAAATAACCCCAATATTTCTTTGCTTGTTCCTTTTGAGTTCTGTCGAGATAGATATAACGAATTACAAATTTTGCTATAGGTTTTACAATAAATCTCCATACAATTGGGATATTGATATGAACAAATGGCCATGTATATCCAGGAACTTCTATTCGAAGTACAGGACCAACTAGATAAATGGTTCTGGGAGAGAGAATCCCCATACTCATAGCAATCAAAGTGAACCCAGCTCCGTAGCTTGAAGCAATCATCAAGTAGTCTTCTAGCATCAAGTAATCTATCACTTCAGCTATATCTCGAGCAAATCTCTCTGGACCTAAGTCAGGTTTCTTTCTTAATTGAGCAGTATGTTTTTCTCTTGTTTCAATGACATAAACTCTGTGATTCTTCATCATCTCAAGTAAAACATCATCCCAAGCACTGGGCAATGAGCCGAATCCAGGAAGTAAAACCAAAGTGTCTTTAATTTCTTCTTCTGGTTCAGAATATAGAACACGTAGAACATCTAGACCATCATCTGCAACCTGAATATGTAAAACAGATGCAAATTCCTCAAATTTTGAACTCATATAATGTTCTGAGGATTACTCTTTTTTAAATTTATTTCCAAAACGCTATGAATCTTATTATTGATTCATTCTACAAATCAAATATCGCTGTTATTACTTTACTGTGAGCTGGGCAATCATGTTTCACTGAGAATGTTACTCCATCTTGAATACTAGCTACATCAGATACAGTACAAACAAATTTAGCCTTATAATAATCATTAGTCATAGAAGCAGGGATAAAACGAATAAAGATCACTCCATTTGCAGTTTCAATTAGATCTCCAGATACAGATTTTACTCTAACAGTATCATCATTTTCATCATAGATTTTGATTTCAAGATTTTGCAAAGGAAAATCTGTTCTGTTTTCTATTCGAAAACTTAATTTCCAGGAGCTATTCACCTTCTTCTTTTCAATAATCTTCAAATCTATATCAAGAGATTCTTCAAGAATCTTTAGCTTAGGCTTTGGTTTTGGTTTTGGTTTTGGTCTCTCTTTTACATCGGCTTGAACATCAGAATCAGTTTGCTTTTTCTTTGAATTCTCCTTACCTTCTTTTTGTTCTTTCGTTCGAGGTACGTATACTGATTTTATCTTTAATGCTGAAGGATTATCAATCCAGTTAACTATAGTTTTCATAAAAGAGTACTTTACTGGATTTAGCAGATACTTTGTTACTCCTAACTCTTCTTGTTTTGTTCTTAAACCAAGTATAGCTAATTCTCTCACTTTCGTTTTTGTTATCGAGAAACTTTTGTGTAATTCTTCTGTAACTTCTTCAATGGCATTTATGGTACGAACATAAACATCATAGTTATCTTTGAAATTAGCGATGTATTTTTCTCTAGATTCGTTTTCTTTAGTTTTAATCGTTCTTAAGCCTTTACAAGATGTTGCAGCTTCTATTATCTCGTCATCTGTTAGGACTCTTTTGATATTTTTCACAGCAAGAGAAATTTCACTCGAAGTAGCCATTAACTCATCTTAAAATTATATAGAATTCGATATAAAAGCCTAAAAACTCTTACAAAAGAACCTTCTTTTGCTCCCACCATTGTCTAAAATCAAACTTTTTTGGATTACTATTTTGTTCTTTCAAATCCAGAGCATAGTTCAGCAAAAGTGAACCTTTTGCACGAATGTATCCACCGATTGGAGATTTGAAAATTTGGTGATTGTATTTTTTGCCTACAATTAGTTTCTGATTAACTGAAAAAATATTTTCTGCTTCATAGACTAAATTAGGATTGAAATGTACGACCAAACTGGAGTTAGGAGCAAATATATTCACATCTCCAACAGCAGTAAGATAGTCTTTACCTAATGCAAGATAGACAAGATCGTACTTCTTCTTCGCAATGTGTTTTATTTCATTATGAATGGAAAGTCTTTCAGCCATATCTACTATTTCCTTCTTAGTTTTATTGGTGAAAGAACAATCATATGGTGGAAGGGATTCTTGCTCATCCACTAAACCAAAACCTGCAGATAGGATTTTATAATCAACTAAACAGAAGTGCCTAAGGACATCTACAGATTTACGAACAAATTTAGCTTGTTCTCCAGTATAGAGATAACCTGCTTTAGTACTACTCTGCTTATACTCTTTTTTTGCAGATTCTCTTTGTTCATGCTCTAGTAGATCTATACAAGTTGGTTCATTTGGGAGAGAAACAATTTTGAGTTTTCCACAAGAACTGATAACGAGTATAGAAGGCAGATTTTGGTTCATGCTTTCATATTCTCCTGTTACAGGACCTATAGCATACATTCATTCCTTAGCAGCTATATTTATATTGTTGTTAATAAACAACCAGTTGTTAGAGTGTGGTTTATCTTGACAAGTTCGGATATCATCAAATCTGTTTCAATTTTCAATGATAAGAAGAAAACAGTCCAGGATATCCATGATGAGGGATACTGTAACTATTGTGGAGCGTGTAAATTAGTTTGTCCAGAAGATGCAATAGTATACCAAGGAGGAGAAATTCATGTCAACAGCAAGTGTATTCTTTGTGAGAAGTGTTTAGAAATCTGTTCTCAGAATCACCAAGATGGATATAATTCAAGTCTTATTCAAAGACACAATAACTCCAAAATTAAGCACTATAATAATAATATGAAATATGTACCTTTTGGAGAATTTAGAGATATTTTCAACTGTGAAACACTGAAATCAGCTGTTAAAGAAACTTCCATGGTTGGAGGTGTAACTCTTTCAATTCTCTCTACAGCTTTTGACATAGGTTTAATTGATACTGCTATAGTAGCTGATTTCGAAAAAAAGGATGCATTTCCTTCAGGAGTAATTGTAAAAACTGAAAAACAACTATTGAAAACAGGAGGGAGTAAATATCTTCCTACTCTTTCTCTAGAAAAGCTAGAAGAAATCCTAACTGATGATAACATAGAATCAGTCGGAATAACTACTCTTCCTTGTCAAGCATATGTTCTTGCAAAAATGAGAGAAAATCCTAACACAGCAAAATATACCTCCAAGATTAAGCTTGTTTTGACTTTACTCTGTGGAAGTGGACTACCTTCTAGAGAGGATGTAAAGAAATATCTCAAGAAAAAAGGTGTTCCTGAATCATTAACAGAGCTTTCAGCTAATAGGAGAAAAAATAAGAGATTTTGGAGATTGAATCCTCAAGATCAGCAAAGATACATTTATACTTCAAAGAAAGGAAAAGAATATGACTTTTCTTCTCGAGTTATTCTTGCAACTAAATCCAGACAAAATTGTAGACGATTGTGCCCAGACTATTCAGGTTTTTACAGTGATATCTCGATAGGAGGTTCTGGTCTAAAATCAAATATTGTAATAGTTAGAACACAAACAGGAGAAAAAGTCTTTCAAGAATCTCTTGGAAGAAAGAGTATCAAAAGGAGAAAATTCACTCGGTGGAATTATTTTCTAGTTAATTTCATGGGAAAAAATAAGAGAAAACAAGTTAGAGATTCATACAAAGAAGTTTTTCTGTCTTAAGCAAAGATTGCAATCAGAACAAAAGAATACGCAATAGCTAACAGAGCATGAATGAATGTAAGACCAAGAGTTTTCTTAATATATTGCATAAATGTGATATCATCACCTTCTCTATTTAAAACTTTAATAGCTATCAGAATTGTTATTGATCCAATGGGTGAGAGAGACCCTCCCATGTTTCCAGCAAAAACAAAAGCAAACCATAAACCAAGATTCTGCATCCCGATATTACCTACTATTTTCCCAAAGATCTGAGAGAACAAGATAGATGCAGAGGAAGTTTCTAGAAAACCAGCTACAGGAAGACCAATTAAACCCACAATTAGAGCTACTAAAATCAGTTTGCTAAAAGAACCTCCACCAATCAAATTCGTAAGTGCATTGTTGATTGGTTGAAGAGAACCTACACCTATGAAAATCCCCATTAGTACAAAAAGACCTGAGTAATATACAATCATCTCCCACTCGATACCTTCTTTTATAAATTCAACTAAATTGTCATTAAATAATAATAAAGCTAACAATGCAACAAAGAGTGAAATAAAACCCAGCCCTATCCCTATCAAATCTGATAAAACAAACCCTGTAAAGAGAATAACAACTATTGCTAGAGACTTGTAGACATCAGATTTCTTTTTTATACTAGTCCAGATGTTAATACGCTCAATTTGCTCCTTCTTTTCTTTTGGTACTGAAATGAAAATCTCTTTTCTATAAAGAAGAAAGAAATAGAGAATTGCGACTGCATAAAAGATGATAGCAGCTGGAAACATAATCAATGTAAACTTCAGAAAGCTGATATTTGCTACATTCTGATATGAAGGATTAGCTTCTAGCAGATTTTGAAATGATTTGTAAAAAATTAAATTTGGAAGAGAAGAGACAGGAGTTGGTAATCCACCAATAATTGTGTTTGTTCCAACAAATAAGACATAAGGTTGAGGTCTAAGTTCCAATTCTTTGCACACAATAACTGTTAGAGAACCTAGAATAATAATTGCGCTTAAATTATCAAAAAACATACTTAGGATAAAGCTGAAACCACCTAGTGAAATCATAAGTTTTTTTGGATCGCCTTTAGTCCTCTTAACAATTGCCAGAGAAATCAAATCGAAGAATCCCGATTTCTTTGTCACTGCTACAATGGTACTGACTGAGAAAATGATTAAAATAACATCAACATCAATCATCTGAGCTAAGGCTTCTAGGAAATTAGTCGGGATCTCTTCTCTAATCGAATTTGCTTCGAGTAAAAAATCCCAATCTGTCATAAACTTGAAAATAATACCTGCAACTACAGCTCCAATAACTGTTACTTTTGGTGTATCTACTTTTTCAATCATAAGACTAATAATGCTAATGAGAACTACAATTATAATTAAGATAATTCCAGCCCATTGAAGTCCACTACTAACCAATTGATCACCATTACTCAAACATTCACAAACTCAATATTTCACCAGCAATAAATGAGCTTCTAATAAAAAAAAACCAGACATTTTAAGAACTTTTCTTACATTTTTTTAGGTAACTGAACAATTGTTAAAATAATCAAACGATTATAAGAAAGAAAAAACAAATATTTGTATAACTATCCAAAGAAATAAATAGGATGTTCTTCCACAGAGCATGAAAATGATAGATTTGGGGCTAATCATACTAGAACTAGGTTCTATACTGGTTTTTGGTTTCTTAGGCGCATATCTATTTAAAAAAATCCACATTCCTCAAGTATTAGGTTTCATTCTGTCAGGATTTATTATAGGACTTCCGAACAGATATTACAAAGAATTCTTATCATATGATTTCATTGAAAAAATTTCGCATCCTTTAGTAACAATAGCTCTAGGAATAATTGGATTCAATATTGGTGCAGAATTATCTTGGAAAGAACTAAAGAAGATCGACAAAAGAATTTTAGCTGTTCTCTTTGCAGATAGTATTGGTACCTTCCTAGTTGTTGCTCTTTTAGTGGGATTTTTAACTCCACTAGGCTGGAATTTTGCTTTCATCTTAGGTGCCCTTGGAAGTGCAACTGCACCAGCTGCAACGGCAGATATACTCTGGGAATATAAATCATCTGGACCACTTACGCAAGCTGTTCTATTTATTTTAGCAATTGATGATATAGTCGCAATTTTATTAGTACAGATAACAACAAGTGTTACTTTGGGCTCTGTTCCTGGAAATGATTTTAGTGCATTACAAACTTTTACTGATTTTGCTTATGAAGTAGGGGTAGCTTTAGCTATAGGTATAGCTGCAGGCATTATTGTCACATGGATCATAAATAGAGTTAAAGATCATGGTGAAATGCTAGAATTTATCATTGGAATATTGGTCGTCATTATAGGTTTTGCTCTGTTCTTAGAGATTTCTGCTATATTAGGAACAATGGTATTTGGAGCTGTCCTTGCATCATTTGGAAAGAGAAGTACAACGGGTGTCTTTCATGATATTTTCAAAATTGGTGGTTCAATAATAGCAATTTTCTTTATCATGGTAGGGTTCAGTATGGATCCTGCGAGTTTACTCAGTATTGGTGTTATAGGTACAGTTTACCTCGTAGGTAGAACAATAGGAAAGGTAGGTTTTGTAAATGTAGCCGCTAGAGCAGTTAAATGCAAACCTGCTATCAGTAAATATCTAGGTTTCTGCTTGTTTAGTCAAGCAGGAGTTGCTCTAGGTTTAGCTGTAGAAATTGATTATGCATTTCAAGACATTAACTGGATTCCACCTGGGCAAACATTAAGTTTAGCAGCACAAGCTAATTTGGTTTTAACAACAATAACTGGAACAATTATTATTGTTCAAGTGATTGGACCACTTCTAGTTAGATGGGCGATCCATAAAGCTGGAGAAGTAGCTGGAAAAGAGGTTCAGATAGATGTTGCTCTTGCTACAGGAAGAGATGAATTAGCTGAAAAACTCATAACTGAAGAAAAAGAACAACCATATGAATCAGTAGTTGATGAACCAACAGCTGAAGAAACGACTGACAAATTTATTGGCTTTAGCCGGGTTGGAAAGGTGTTTCGTCAGATGAAACATAGTATGAAGAAGAAGAACAACAGTAAGAAAGAATAAAAACAGACACCACCTAAATTTCTTCTTCTTTCTTTAGTAGATATCTATCTGAATAATGTTTAATCATTTCTTTAGCTGAATCATAATCAAGGTTCAGTTTTTCACCCCAAATAGATTTCGCTCTATTTAATTTCTTCATCAACATTCCGAGTTTTAAACCTGTCAGAGTATTGCGAGTATAAAGTTCATTTGCTTCAAAATGTACAACCCCATACTCTTGTCTGAGTTTTCCGTGGACCTGACTTATTTGAAAAAACTCTGCATTAACTTCATCAGATTCCTTTTCCAGATCTTTTTTCTTCTTCAGTTCTTCACAATCAACCTTCATCAAGTATGGATAATAATAGATGAGTTGATCAACTAAATCTGTTAAATCTGGTGTTGATTCTGCGGTTGAATCAGGAATCCAGATGTTGAATTTTCTTTTTTCACTCATTAATATCACCTATACTTTATTTAGAGAATCTAAAGCTCTATTTAGTTCAACTATTGTTAAGTAATCTTCTTCGTATTCCCCTAAGAATTTCTTTTCTTGGTTGATTTTTTTCTTTGTTTCAATTATATCATCTGATTTCTGGTTTATTTTATCTTCAAGCATCTTAAGATGTAGAAAAGAGAGTAGTTTCTCCCAAAGATCTTCTTCATCATATTCTGAGAATCTGTCTAAAAATTCTTCAATCTGATTAACAATTTTATCAGGATTCGAATCATTTTGATTAGCTAATTTAAACAGTTTTTGTTTCTGTTTATAGCTTAGCTCGTATTTTACATATTTCTTCTTCTTTGAAAAGCTCATGTTATCACAATTTACTTCTCTAATTTTCTTTCTATCACGTATGTGTCAACTGCAGATAAAGACATTACTTCTAAAGTTTTTGCCAATGTGATATTATCGTTGAAGTCTGGATCTAGTCCAGCAACTCCACTCGCTTGAACAACCTCAAAGATTGCTAAATGTTCTTCATTTCCAACATCCAAGACCTGAAGCAATTTAGCTTCAAAAGAAACTATAGAATGGATATAGAAAGGTGAGGTGATTTTAGTACTTTCCTTCAGATTTTTTTCTTCAAGTGACTGATTTGAAAGTGCTGCAAGAATCTTGGAATCTTCTCCTTTCCTTAGAATATTCAATGTTATTTCAGAAGGAATTTCTTTGACTGAAAAGGATATAACTAATCTATTGTTGCTGAGGGGAAAATACTTTGTAAGAACATAGAGCTTGTGTTCATCGATGTTTCCACTAATACCAAGTAAAGGTGTAATTGATACCATTAAACTGGATAATTCAGCAGGAAGCTGAAGTTGATCAAACATAGGAGTATGAGAATTTTTTCCTTTAAGAAGTTTATTCATTAAATATTTGTTACTGTAGGTTTCCTTCTACGAACAAGTTATATGTCTGTATAAGTTCTAGTACTTATGGAAAAGATTTCTTTTAAGCAATTCATGCAAAAAAGCGGTCAAATGTTAGATAAATATCGTTCAAACATTGCTCATCTAACAAAATCAAGATATCAATTAGAGCAGCAATTCATAAATCCTGAAGAAATGGTTGAGTATTTCTACTCAAATAAGAGTGAATATTATCCTTGGCAAGAAATGCAAGATACAATTACACAGCTTGAAGAAGCTTACAATGAGTTAATTGGTAATTTAATGGATGCAATGGCTCAACCAGAAGCATTTGAATTTTATCTTAAGGATCAACGTATCCCTGTTTTGATTATGCCTGAAACTAATGAAGAAGATAGTGAGGGTGAAGAATTACTTGATGAAAGCATGATTGATGAACTAGCTGAAACCATTGCAGGAGACATAGTAGACGAGATAGAAAAACAAGAATAATTCTATTTTCTCTTCAATCTCTTAAGCAGATCAGTAAGAATTAGATGAGTTAATCCCCAAATTTTATATTTTCCAACACTATAGTACATATATTCTTGATTGCTAAATAATCCAGATAAGTGATTTTCAGGTAACATAAGTTGATCAATTTTAGCAAAGAAAGTTTCTTCTACCTCTGCAGGATTGAGTTTAAGTTTAACATCTTCAGATACAAAAGCTACTAAGGGATAAACATAGTGCAAACTAGTTGCAAATAATGGGTTTAGACTTCCTAAAATATGAATAAACTTTCTATCAATACCTACTTCTTCTTGAGTTTCTCGAAGAGCTGTTTCAACTAAATTACCATCTGATTCATCATATCTTCCACCTGGGAAGGAAATTTGACCTTGGTGATGAGAAAGATTCTCAGTCCTTTTAGTGAATAGAATCTTTTCTTCTTCATAGAAAATTGGAACAAGAACAGCAGCTAATCTGAAGTTCATCGGAGCTTCAATGGATGAATCTATAGGCTCTAAAAGTTCCCCCAGATTAGCCAAAAGATTCATGATAACTCCTTAAATATAGGAGCATATTTTAAAGCATCGAAACAGCAGAATTTTATTCTTCTTCTTTCTTATATTTTCTAGAGAATGTTCTCTTTATCCATTCCATGAGATCTCCTTCACCCATAGATTTAGGTATAGCATCTTCATCGGAATCTTCTTTTCTACGCTTTTTCATTTTTTCAGACAAATCATTAGTTTCTACAAGTTCTCCATTTTTGAACTTTAATTCGACAACTTTTCGATAAGATGATGCTCTCTGAAAACCCATATGAACATACATCTCTTTGATAAAATCTCTAGCAATTAGCAATTTACCTGTATAATCTAGTTTGAGATTCAAATCTTGATAATGGAATTTTATACTCTCTTCAGTTTTCTTAGGTTTAACTCCATTAATTTCCTTAGCTTCATCAGCATTTAATTGCATATCTTGAAGAAGTAATGTTTTGTTGTCTAACTTGTAATATAGTACGAAACCTCTCCAACAAGCTGTGTGAGGAGCTTTAGGAAGAATATCATAATCCAGAGGAGTAAACGGTTCACCTTTATCATAACCAACTAGAGAATAGACCTCACCTTCATAAAGAAAGGAATCTGATATCTGACCTGTCATTTCAAAGAATCATCTAGTTTTTTGATATATAAGATTTAGTTATACCGTTTTATAAGATATAGACACAAGTTTTAATTAGAATCCAGAGGAATTTCATCTGATAAGAAATGGTAGAAGATTTAATAATTCGACACTATAAGAAATCCGATTACAAATTCTGTTACAACTTATGGATTGAATTAACTAAATATCATCAAGAGATTTATGAAGATTCTTCAATCGGAGGAGAGGATTTGGGTCAAGGCTTTATCGAACACTTAAAAGAGCATGGTGATGAGAGTATTTGGATAGCTGAAGTAGATAAAAAAATTGTTGGACTGATAGGATTAATAGTTAGAGGAAAAGCAGCTGAAGTTGAACCTATTATTGTAAATTCTCTTTACCGAAAAAGGGGAATAGGTAGTAAATTACTCCAATTCATAATTAATCATACTTCAGAGAAAAATCTCAAATACTTATCAATTAGACCAGTTGCAAGAAATTTAACTGCTTTCAAGATCTTCTATGAAAAAGGATTCAATATCACAGGACATATTGAACTGTTTATGGATTTAAAAAATAAAGAAAGCGAAAAATGGAAAAAAGGAATAGAAATTCATGACATTCCATTAAGGTATTAAAGAAAAGAAAATTAAAAAGTAGCTTTAATTTCTTCATCTAATTTTTGAACTTTTTCTTCAACGCCTTCAATGAGTTCTTCCAATTCAACATACATTTTTTCAGCGTATTCAGCATCCTTGTTTTTAATCCAACCAAGGTTAATTTCAACATTATGCATAGCTGATTTCAAACCAGTTAAAGCGCAAAGAGCACCAACACCGATATCAGAGAGAGCTTGTTTGTTACCTTTAGTTCCCATCTCAAGATGTAAATCAATAACATCTCTGCAGGCTTTAACTGTATCAAGAGGAACTTCTGCAGCAACTTTGTATTCAGATAAGATTTTTGCAGATCTGGCTGCTTTTTCTTCTTCAGTTTCCTTAGGCATTCCAAAAGCTTTGATAACTCCACTGAAAGCGTTAGCATCTTTATCAGTTAACTCAGTTAATTTGATTCGAAGAGTTTCTGTCTTTTCTAGTTTAGCTTTGAAGAACTCTTCAACATTTTCGTAACCTTGTTTTCCGATTGTGAGTCTTGCGACCATTGAACCTAGCGCAGCTCCCATAGCTCCAGCAATACAAGCTGCAGCGCCACCACCAGGTGCGGGGGCATCACTAGCTAGTTCATCCAAAAAATCTGTTAGTACTTTGTCTATTAACATTTCACCCATATTATTCACCTTTTGAAAAAACTCTTCTTTCGATTATTTGATCTCTGTCAAAATTATTTAATTGTAAGTAGAATTCAGCAGCATCTAAGAGAGCATCTAGTGGTATCATTCCGTAAACTTCAGATTCAGTGACATTCACTCCAAACCTACTAGCTTCTGTTTTAACCATATCAAACACTCTTTGAAGAGGAGTACCTTTGAAATTGGTAATGTTCATACTGACTTGGACAACACCTCGTTCTTCAATATTCATAGCACCAGCTTGGATGTATCTTAATCCTCCTCCAGAGTGACGGATATTTCTTGCTATTTTCTTTGCTACTTCCATATCATTGGTATCTAGATAAATGTTATAAGCAACTAAGAATTCTCTTGCTCCAATATTTGTTGCTCCTGCTTTGGCATGAACTTTGCGTGATCCAGCATCAGGTTTATAGGCATCATTTGTTGCTATTTCTTCTTTCAACTGTTCAAATTGGAAAGATTTTGTTCTGTATTTCTGAAGAATTTCTCTAGAAGGATCCTTTGCAGCTGCTCCATAATAATAAACAGGGATTTTGAGCTCTTTAGCTATACTTCCTCCTAATTTATGTGCTAGTTCAGCACACTCCTCTAAAGTTATATCAGAAACTGGAATGATAGGGATAACATCAGTTGAACCGAAACGGTTGTGTTCTCCTTTATGCTCATTCATATCTATTAACTCTGCAGCCTTTTTACAACCTGCAAAAGCAGCATTGACACACTCTTCAGGTTCGCCAATAAAAGAAATAACAGCTCTGTTGTGATCAGGATCCATTCTGCTATCTAACATAATTATTTTTCCACCCTTTTGGATGGCATCAACGATTTGGTCAACAATCTCTTGATTTCTTCCTTCGCTGAAATTTGGTACACATTCGACTAGAGGCATATTTTCACCTTGCCCTCTACTTTGGATTTGAACATATAAGTTTTAGCTTCAAAGCTCAAAAGTAGTGAAAAAATAAAAGAAAAAGAGGATAAGTTAAAGGTTCTTAATTACATCTCGAAGAATACTCATACATTCATCTATCTCGTCTTGAGTTACATTAAGATAAGGTCTGAACCGAATGGTCTTTTCTCCACAACCAAGTAAGAGAAGTTCCTTTGCATAAGAATCTTTCTTGATTTGATCTCTCACTTCTGATGATTCCAAATCGAATGCAATAATCAAACCCATACCTCTGGCATTGGATATTTTCTCTGGAAAATCAGCTTGTAATTCTTGAATTTGCTTAAGCATATAATCGCCCATTTTTGCAGCGTTATCAACCAAGTTCTCCTTTTCAATAATTTCTAAATATTTTGTAACTCTGAAAAGATCAGTAAGGTTTCCACCCCAAGTAGAGTTAATTCTACTACTTTCCTCGAAAACATTGTTCTCAACTTCTTTAACTTTGTTTGAAGCTAATATACCACAAACTTGTGTCTTCTTTCCGAAACAGAGAATATCAGGTATTGCATCTCCAAAATGTTCGTAAGCCCAGAATTTACCAGTCATACCAACACCTGTTTGAATCTCATCATAAATGAGTAAAATATCATTTTTGTCTGAGATTTGTCTAAGTTTTTGGAAGAATTGTGGTCTGAAATGATTGTCTCCACCTTCAGCTTGTATTGGTTCAATAATCATACAAGCAATATCATCACCATGCTTTTCTATTGCATCTTGAATTTGCTGGATACTCTTCTTTTCAGCTTCAACTACTTGTTCCAAATTTTCTTCTAATGGAAAAACTATTTTTGGGTTAGTTACTCTTGGCCATTTGAATTTGGGAAAGTATTTTGTTTTCTTAGGATCAAAGGTATTTGTTAAGCTTAGAGTGTATCCTGATCGTCCATGAAAAGACTGTTCAAAATGGATAACTTTACTACCAATTTCATCCCTAAATCCTTTAGTAAAATTCTTTCTTACTTTCCAATCAAAAGAAGTTTTAAGAGCATTTTCTACAGCTAAAGCTCCTCCAGAAATTATGAAAAGATTAGGTAGTTCTTCAGGTATTCCTACCCTGCTAAAAGTTGAAACAAAATCAGCCATTTCTTCTGTGTAAAAATCTGAACAACTGGGTTTATTTACAGCGACTTCTGCTAAGTGATTTAGAAACTCTTTATCCATCATTTCTGGATGGTTCATTCCTACTGGAGAAGAAGCAAAAAACGAAAAGAAATCGAGGTATGTTTTATTGTTCTTCTTATCAACTAATCTGCAACCATGACTGTTCTTTAAGTCAAGCACTAATGGATATCCATCTACAAGCATATGTTTTCCTATTTTTTCTAAAGCATCCATTTTCAAATTCCACCTTCGAGATTTTAGAAGTTCGTATCTTTATAAATTAAACTAAAGCAACACGTAGCTACAAGATAGAAGTGACTATATGTTTACTTTCTTCTAGAAGGTTTTCTGAAGAGATTAACAAAATTTGATTTGATATATCCCGGTAATTCCTTGTACGAATATTCAAAACTCTTTACTTCCTTAAGAGAAAGGAAGATGAATCCTAATAAGAATCTCATAATACAAACAAAAGCTAATGCAATTGTCAGAGAGACTTCTTGAGAATACCAAATTTCTAGAATCTGAACCATATATCCTCCTGCTAAGGTTCCTAGAAAGTAAAAAACTCCTGTCACTAGACTCAAAACACCGAAATAAAGTCCAGAATTCTTCTTTGGGATAATATCAAGAATATAAGCATTTACTCCAGCGAAACTTAGATTGAAAATGCTAGCAATAAAGAAGTGAACTAAATAGAGATGCCATATCTCAGATGCAAAAATATAACCAAGTGGGAACAGAAACAAACTCATTCGATTAAGCATAATGAGTTTTGTTCTTCCAAATTTATCTGCTATTTTTGCACCAAGTAGGATAAGAAGCAAAGATGTAGCAGCAAAGATTATTTCCATTAACGCAACTTCAACAGGTGATGCATTTAGAATGTTAATTTGTTTAATACTAAATAATGGCCAAGAGAAAGTCCATATAATACCATAGATTGAATATAGCATCACAAATTTAGTGAAGGGCTTATTTCTAAAAATCTCTTTAAGTCCATCTTTCAAACTACCCTCAAATTTGTCAAGTTTCATTCCTTCTCGTTTAAGGGGTTCTTCTATTTTTCTGAATGGTAGGACAGCAATAATTGAGATAAAAACACCTATTCCAACAGGAATGAGAATAAACTTCTGATATTCAATATTGTCTCCAAATGCGAAAGTTAAGATAACCCCAGTAAAGAGAGTTGCAATCATACTGCCAAATGAACCGAACCAGAAAACTCTTCCAGTTAGTTTACCTCTAACTTCTCTTGGAAATAGCTCATTCTGCAAAGCATTCCAAGCTGGATTTCCTAGACTCAATAAAATATTTACAATTGCTACAATCAGAATTACAAATTCGGGAGCTTTAACTAGATAAAGAAATGCATAGGGAATAATCCATGTTATAGTTGAGATAACGATGAATGGAATTCTTCGTTTTATTAAATCTGAAAGACGACCAAAAAATGGATCTAGAAATTGTCTCAATAAATTAGCAATTGCTTGAATCCACCCTAGAATTCCAGCTGAAGCACCTAAATTCAAGGAAATGAAAGAGACAAAAGGACCAACTAGTCCATTAGAAACGCTAGTTGCAATTGAACGTGAATAAAGAGCAATTTGTTCTATTTTACTTATTTCATGATCTGTTTCTTCTGAGGGTTCAACTAAAGGGAATTGATCTAAAAGATCTTTAGAAGAATCAGATTCTGGCATGAATAGGGCATAAAGATGTAGTTCTAAAAGTTTACGCTAGGGAAAACGCAGTCTTATTCTAATTTAACTTACACATGAAATACGTTAGTTTAATAATATTAAAAGAAATCCTAAGCCTAGAGAGGAAATTCGAGTGCCAGTTTTTTAACTCGGCGTCTGGACACTCATGCATCCTCTAGGGCAAGGGGTGCCTATCGGCATTTTTACATGTGAAACTTCTTTTAAATAGATTCTAATAGTTCTATCCGCCATTGATTTCGGAAAAACTTTAGAAGTTAAAAATATCAATCTTTTATAGTTAAAAAAATCGTACAAGTTGATAGTTATGCAAGATGTAAAACTACATGTAGGATGCACAGGATTCAACTATGACGACTGGAAATCTCATCTTGGAGGTTTTTATCCAGCAAAGATAGATAAATTTGAGCTGCTAGATTTTTATTCTACTCAATTTACTACTTGTGAAATTAATTCAACATTCTATGCTTTTCCAAAATTAGAAACAACTGCTAGATGGAATAAATCACTTCCAGATGATTTTGTTCTAACAGCAAAAATCCCAAAGGCTATTTGTCAAGCAGATAATCTATCAGTAGTTGATCAAAATCTCAAATCCTTTTTACACGTTATGAGTCCTTTGAAGAAGAAACTTGGACCACTAGTTATGCAACTCAAACCTAGTTTTGAGAAGACTGATTCAACTAGAGAGCAGATATTCGATTTTGTCTCTTTCTTCCCTCATTCAGAATATCAATTGATAGTAGAATTTAGACACAACAGTTGGTATAATGAGGACACATATGATTTACTCAATGAGAAGGAAATAGGAATTGTAAGTTCATTTCTGCCCTATATCAAATTCAATCTCTTTGAAGAAGTGAAAAAAGAGCATTTCTATCTAAGGTTGATAGGGTCTCACCAGCAGCAAATTGGGTTAGGTAAAGAACTTAAAGACAGAACAAGTTACATGGAAGATACAGCTGATAATCTTCTTCAAGCTTTCCAGAACAATTCAAACAAGTCTACAGGATATGTGTTCATAAACAACCATTTTTCAGGTTATGCACCTCCAGCTGCTAGAAAGTTCAAAGAGATACTAAAAGAGAAAAAAATTGTAGTTGTTGAACCTCAAAAAACTGTTTTCAAGGGACAACAGAAACTAGCCGATTTCTTTGGGTCATGATTTCTTTCTTCGTTTTTTCCTAATCACAGTTGATATTATCATTGAACTGAACAAACTGAATAGAACACTGGAAACACCTAAGGGATAATTTGCAGAAGTGATAGGTTGGACTATTTGAACATGAAACATTGTACTATTTGATACATGAGCCATTTCATCTACAGCTGTCAAATAGAAGTTGACTTGACGTGGTTCAGAAAATGGTCCGATTGAAAAAGTATAGATGGTTCCCATAAAGAGTGTTGCATAATCCTCAAACCACTCTTCTTCTCCGTCATATTGATAGGTTACTTTTATGTAGTTAATATTACCAAAATCTGTAACATCACAATAGATCATTACCTCATCATCTACTGTCGGAAGTGTAGGTCCAAAAGTAACTTCATTAATAGTCGGAGGATTTGTATCTACCTTAAAATACCAAATATCACTCCAAACCCCCACATTATCTGCAAAATCGATTGCACGTACTCTCCAATAATAAGTTCCCTCTGAGAGGCTAGTAGCTGTAATATAGTAATATGAGCTAACTTTTTCATCAAAGAATGTTGGTAAGAAATATTCATTGTTTGATAGTTGAACATTATACTCTTTTGCACCTGCTACATAATCCCAAGTCAGAGCAGTAGGTTCTCCTGTCAATAGCTGAGCAATATTTGGTGATTGTTGTATCGGTGCTGTAGGAACGATAGTATCAACTGTAAAGTTGCTTGTGCTCCATTGACCAACTGTTCCTAGAAAACCTATTGGTCTTACTCGCCACCAGTACTCACCATCACTTAAAGCAATTTCTGAGGTATAGTTGTTTGTTAAGGTTTCAGAGTCAATATGAAGATAAGAGAAATCACTAGAATTAGAAATTTGAATATTATATGAACCAGGAT
>MEHH01000023.1 GCA_001940755.1 Candidatus Heimdallarchaeota archaeon AB_125 | reverse complement strand
CTTTGTACCTTGTTAATTAACGTCCTTGAAACCTCATAAGCATCTGATTCTATGGCATATAGAATTTCATCTACTGTTTGATAATGAGCACTTATTTCTCTTATAGTTTCTTCATCAAACAATCCTAGTGAGGATATATCAGGACGTTTTCTTATTTCACTCTTAATTTTGCTTAATGTTATCGTTGAAAGTAAATTGAGAACCTTTGAACTGGTCCCTACTGCAGAAAATTCTTTCCAATAGTTTTGTGGTTTTAATAAGATATCTAAAATTAAATAGCAATTAGCCATATTAAGAGTATTAATATCGTTTGTGTTTAGCTTTGATAGTGCAGAAATAGGATGTTTTAACGTTCTGAGAATCTTTTTGCTTGGTTCAGAGATTTTCTCATAGTTTTTGTATAATTCTGAAACAAAATCATTCAATTGTTGAACTTTCTTCTTAGGAATAGATTTGGAAAGAGTGGTTATTTCAGCTTCTGAAAAGAGCTGTTCTGCTGTAATATACTCTGAGTCTAATTGTTTGTCTAAGAATGAGAATTCCTTAAGAAATGCTATTATTTTCTTATTTTCTGATTCTTCAACTGAACTAAGAAGACCTTGGAGACTGAATATTCCTTTATCGTAATATAATCTTTCAATCTCTGTAAATGTTAATTGATTTACACTTGGGTAATAGAGAATTGATGTTTCCAAAATTGTTTCAATCTTGTTATTAATTTTCTTGAGTTTGTTTTCATTGATTAACCAAGAATAAGATGAATATTCATTAAGATCTGATATACTATAGATTCCTATCGATTTCAAGAAATTCTTATCTGCATTAGATAATAAGAAGAACTCTCGGTCAACAGAGATTACTGCAGCATCTACTTTCCGTTTTAATTCCTCAAAGATGATTGAATCAATTAGATTTGTAATTTTAGAGATGCTCATTTTTGTCTGAGTTGCGATTGTTTTTGGTGAAACTACTAATAAATCAGATATTGTAAATATACCTGAACGCTTTAGTTTGTTGTAATCTGCTGATTCAATTTCTATGAACCTTAGATTTGCCAATAAATATGGTGCAAATTTCGAAAACAGTTCTTCATCATCCTTAAAATTAGCTGAAGTAAGTAAGGATGTATAAGAATAATGTCCTCTTTTCTGAAGATCTTGTTCTGTTTCAGATGTTGAATCTGTAAAACCAACTTCTGTAAGGGTTTTTATTGCAGAAAGTGATGGAATTATTTCAACACGTATTTTCTTTGGATGGTCTTTGAAGTAAATTAACAAATCTTCTATGATTTGATAATTATTACTTAGACAATACTCAATTGTTTCATTTGTCAAACTGGGTAATACACTAACACTTCTACCTAATCTTTCTCTTAGTTCAAGAAGATCGGTAAGCTTGATTTTACCTTTGGTTGTCAGATATGTGTCAGGAACATATAATAGATGATCTACAGTTGATAAACCAGCTTGTGTCATTGAAGTTGTAACTGATTTAGTTAAACCTAACTCGCTTATTGGCATTCCAAACTTTTGAATTCCATATAATTGTTTAATCAAGTATGTTGGGTCATCTTGTTGTTTAGTTATTAGTTTCTTCAAACTCGATGGCCATTTTTCTTGAGGAATTTCTAATAAATCAGTATAAGTGAATAGTCTTTTTGTTATTAGATTCTCAATGTTTTTTCTTCCAAGTTTCAAAACTTTACCAATCAAAGTAATAGGTGTTTGGAGTATAGAAGCTAGTTCTCTTACACTAGATTTTTCCTCATCTGTTAGAGGAAGATCGTTTATCTCCAAATGAGCTGCTTGTGTAAGTGATACACATCCATGATCTGTCAAAACCTTCTTTATCTTTTCAGTTAATTTTCCAATTAACTGTATATCAAGCCCAACTAATCTTGCATTAGTTTCTAAAACTTCTAGGTCGATATTTAATTTAATCTCTCTGGCTTTCCTATCCTCTGTTTTCATCACTTGAGAGAGATAAGATGTAGGTAATGCCAAGAATTGGAATACACTCCTTATTCCTTGTTTTTTCAAGTCTCGAACATTTGAAATGGATAAACCATCAATGGAAGCAACACTGAAATTCTTTAATGAGAGTAAAATTGGTCGTAATTCCTCAAATACTGATTGGTTTTCTATAATATTACTATCCAAAGCTAGTAATTCATCAAGATAAAGAATTTTAGCTGATTTTAGCTTCTTCAGCAACTTTTGATCTTTAATTAGATTAAGTTCAGCTAGTGTTAGGTATGTTGCAGGAGGTTGAATTTTGAAGATAGAAGTATTAATAATATCCTTAAATTTAGAGTAAAACTTGTCAGTGAAAATTCTGGTTTCAGACGATTTTTTATCATCTTCTAGCATTAAAAGTGCTGAAATGATATTATTTGCTTTGTTATCTCTAAAGATAGATAATTCTTCTAGTTTAAATTCAGGATTGTTTACTAACCAAGCTATTGGTTTAAACATATTTGATGTTGCAGTCTTGAGCAATTTCTGTTCCTTAGTTGTTAATTCAAACAAGGGATGATGCATGAAATCAAACAAAAATAGAGCTGTAGTTAATCCATAGTTTTTGAATTTACCTTGGATTTCTTTTGGAAGACTCAATTGTTGATCTATATATGGGGAGAAAGTTTCAGACATTCTCACACTTAAGTTAAAATTACGTTGGAACTCCCTAACTGATCTTATCACATCTTTAGGAACTGATTCTAATAATTGCAGGTTTGTAGAAATTAGCTCAATTACATGTCTTATACCTATATCCCATAGAACGGTTTTTGTTCTCAGATCAAAATATGAGAGTGATAGTGTGCTAAGACTTAGAAAACTTACTAATTGCTCAACAAAAGAAATATTAGTTATTTTTTCTATTCTTTCAGTTTCTGTAAATTGTAAAAGATGTTCTGGAACAAACCCAAATAAATCCTCTACTGTTTTCTTCGAGGGTTCAAAGTATAGGTCTCTTAAGATATTTAAAATAGGTTCATTAAGAAGTAGTTGAGTACCTCTTATCAGAGTGAAATTACCTCTTCTTATTGCATTGATTTCTTTACTGATTTTTCCTCCTAACGCGTTTTTAAGTTCAGTATCATTAGCACACAAGAAATCAATAACACGAAGTATACTCATTTGAGATAGTTTCAATTTTGATTCAGGAGATAGTTCTTTAATACGGTAAATTGAGACGTTACAGCTGTTAAGGAAATCTCTTAAAACATCATCAGAGACATTAGCTATAGTGAATGCTTGATAGTATTGACTATAGATATCTTGTACTAAATCTTTATCAGATTTTAGTAGATAGTTTACAGTTGATTTTGAAAGTACTGGAAATTCTGTAAGTTTCACACCTTTCTTCTCTATAACTTTTAGAAGATTCTCTGAATTTATTTTATCCAAATATTTTCTTACTTCAGCTTCGTCCATATCTAGAATAATTGCAATGGTTGAAACATCCTCAGTAATGAAGGAAAGAATATCACCTACCCCTGAGTAGACTAGTTTTTGCACTTGTTGATTATTAAGATCTAAAAAGGCTACAGAAGAAAGATAAAGTTGAACATCGCGAAATACATCCAGTTTAACTAAATGTGGATGAGAATCTCGTAATTCAGACATTCTTGAATTGAAATCTTGAATTGAATTAATCCCCAATTGTTTAATTTTCTCAAGATAATCTTCTTCAATTGAGGGTAGTAAATCTAGAGATAAAGCAGTTTCAGCTCTTTTTTCAGCTACTTCATCTAATGATAGAATATCCAGAGCATGGAATTCTTTGTAGATTGGATTCTGTGTTATGTGGAATAGCTCTTTTTTATCTAACAATGCCAAGTCAATAACAGAATTAATGTTATAAAATTCCAATCGTTTTATCTCGTCAGAGGCTAAGAATCCTATAAACCTGATTGAACCTGAAAGAATTTCTTTCACTTTAGCATAGTTTTCAACAGGAATAATAGAGGAGATGTTCTGTGTTTCAGCAGAATAATAAAGTGATTCAACATCCGAAATACCTATTTTCTTTAGAGATTCAATTTGTTGATCTGTAATAAGTTCAGATGCAACTAGTGAATGTGTTTGTGCTTTCTTAAATGATTGAATTAAGGAATAATCAAGGCTATCTTGTATTTCTTTTATGTATCTTTGTGGTAAACCAGTAATTTCTGCTATTGTTTTAACTGGTGTTGAGAAGAAATCTATCAAGGTGTTAATTGAGGATTTGCTCAACTTCAAGGCTAGTTCTCTTGGCAATCCCATTGAAGAAATAGGAACAGCTAAATCAGCAACCATATTATTGAAGGAATCAACTTCTTGTAACTTACTATAGAATGGAGCCAAGGCTGAGTGCTCAACTAAATCTATTTCAAACACATCACCAATCTTTGTATTTTTATATTCATCTCTTCTAATCTTCTTTATTCTATTAAAGAAGGGAGTTATTCTTAATGGAAGTTCCAGAAGTGCTCGAATAAGTGTTAAATTGAAGTTATCGGTTAGTGATTGTTTATCCTTTGACAAAAGATTAGAAATTACTTTAGGATCAGTAACAACATCTGAAAGTGTTTTTGATTCAAAATCTTGAACAATATTCTTGAAAAATGATGAATTATATACAGAGGAAGGTAACTTTGCAAAGTAATGAAAAGCTCTCATTTCTAGCATTTTTGAAGAGTAAGTTGAAATTGAACGATATAAAACTGGGTCAGTTATTTCTTCATCAGGCAAGAAGAGAAGCTGATAAACATTCTTAATGTTATTCTGTTCCCATACTTCTAGCGAGTATTCAGATATTTCTGTAAAGATTCTTAAAGGAAGTTCTAGAACCTTCTTCACAGCAGATACTTTCGACCATAATTCAGGGTTTAATACATAAAATTCCTCTTCTACAACGTAAAATAGCTCTTGAAGTGTCTGAAACCGTTCAAATTGAATAATAGAATCACGACTTAGTTGTCGTTGTTCTAGTCTGTCAAATAATTTAGTTTCAGCTGCGAATATGCCTCTATCTTCATAGGAGGCTTGTATTGTTTGAGCTGATAAGGATTCTTTAACTTTAGCAAGTTCTTTTGAATCAATGTTCAATAGTTTGCTCAGTTTCTGATTTGTAGTAAGAATAAAATCTGCAATTGTTGGTATTTTATTTTCTCTCAAAATCTCTGTATGTTCAAATGTGAGATTGGGTAAATAATAGACTGGTATTGTAAAAGTTCCTAGAATGTCTGATATTGCTAGCCCTCTTTTAATATTTTCAAATCTTTCATCTGGAATACCTGTTTTCTGCATTAAGTTTTCAGGAGAAATCAACATAAAACCAAGTAAAGTTGTAATTTCAACTTTCTTCAGAGTATCAATCAACTCCTTATCCAACATGTCAGATATGTATCTCAGTGGCAAATTCAATACTTGTTTGAATGATTCCACAATGTTCCAAGGAAGTGTTTTATGAATTCTCCATTCTCTCTTTGATGTAGAGAAGTAGAGATCTTCTATAGTGACAATATTGAATTCCTCAAGAACATCAATTACATGAGGTTTGAAGATATCAAGTTCTGAAAGATCAGTACCAGTATCACTTATTCTTAGATTTCGTTGCATAAGTGATGCTTCTGATGGACTTATATTCAAAATAGTTTCAAGATTTGCTTGTTGAACAATCAGAAGATCAACTATTCTAGATATACCGTTATTTCTTAGGATGTTTAATTGTTCAGTTGAAAGAGTAGATATCTTTCTTTCAGTAATTTCTTTTATTTCCTCTGTTTCTTCATCCTTGATCTTTTTCTTGACAGATTTCTCCCAAGCAACTAATGTTAGAGGAGATCTCAAAAGCTTTCTGAATTTGTCAATGACGTTCCAATGAACTATTGATGCAGAAAATGTAAGAGGATGTGTTAAGAAGAAAATTTTGTCAACTGAATCATATCCTGCTAAAATTAGAGATTCTATTTCATGTTCTGAAAAACGTTCAGATTCTTCATATTCAAATGAAATTAGAGATTTTAACTTATTTCGTTCAGCTTTTACAAAGAAACTTGTTCCTTTTTGTTCAAGCTTAAACTCTTTGAAAATTCTATTAATCTCTTCTTCACTTTTGTTTAGTATTTCACCAAGTTCTTTTGTTGAATACTCAAATATTTGATGAATTGCAATGATACCCTTTATTCGTAAATCCTCATACTCGTGCAGAGCTAAATTTCCAATTCTGGATACAGGTAGACTTAAAGCTCTTTCAAATTCATCATATTCACTAATCAGTAATATTTGTTTGTTAAAATCATTAGTTTCTTCAAAATCTCTGTTTTTAATCATGTGGTAAAGTTCTAAAATTACCTTCCTGTGAGAAGCATTATTCAATTCTGATTCAATAATCTCAGGGATTAAATCTAAAAACTGTCTAATAGTGATAATGTTTCTTGCATTTAACCTTAGTAGAGCTTCTTTTGCAAGTTCTAATTGTTTTGGTTTCTTGGAGAACAGCTGTGCAAGCTCTATAATTTCTAATTTCGAAAGATCACTTAGTGTTTCAATCTTCTTCCAAATTCCTTGTGATATTTTCACTTTTTCTGAAGGATAGAGGTAGAACAAGTCTTGAAGGGTTTCATTTGTACCTCCAAAGTAAGCAACTAGACGAGGAAATAGAGAATTCAGCTGAGATAGAGGTTTGCTTAAGGCTTTCCTATTTACATCCATATCAGCTGTAGACACACTGTTTTTCATTTCTCTGATTTCATCTTTTTGAAGACCAAGTATGTCAGCTAGTTCTTCATCTGACCAGATAAGAAATCGTCCCAAACAATTGATTCCTACTTCTTTCAATAAGTAAGATGATCTTCTAAGTTGTGGAAATGAGAATATAATTGGTGTTCTAAGAAGATTTGCAATTGCAGAATATTTTTTCTTCTTCTCAGCTGATAATGTATAAGATTCCGCAGAATTGAATAGAAGCTCTTCAAGCACAATAACCCCACATTCCTTGAGCAATTCTTGTTCTCCTAACCAATTTGGTAATGGGGTTCCAACAGCTTTCTTAATCTGATCAATATCTCTTTTTCTTAATCCCATTTTTCTTAATTGTGGTGAAGAATGAGCAAGAAAAGTTGATGAGCTAAAAATATGGTTTCTATGTAGTTCAGTTTCTACATTACCAGGTATAATCTTAATATGACTTGTATCGTGATCTTTTCCAGCTAATTGAAGTGATAATAAAATCTTGTATTTTGTTTCATCCATTAGAAACTTTGCTAAGTCTACCAGCTTTTTCTCTTGAATTTCTAAGGCTGGAAAGATCATTAATTGAGCTAAGGTTTTAACACCTTTTGTTGATAAGGATTTAATAACAGAAGTTCCAGTAGAACTGAGTGAGTCAATTTCTGTAAAATCGAAAGCTGTTAGATTAATAGATGGTGATTGTTTAACTAGAAGATCAAGAAATAATGAATACAAAGTTCTTTCCATCTCTTTGACCTGAACAAGGTCATCTGTAGATGTATTGATAAAACTCTCAATTGTTCTGATTTTTCGTCTATGAAAAGCATTTTTTGTATAACCGTCAGTCCAGTCAGGAGTCATTTTAGTAATGGTAGTTGTTTTGAATGTTGGAAACTTTTCAACCATTCTAGTGAAAACATCTTTTAAGTAATCAATAAGAATACTTGTAATCTCTTGTTGATAGTTAATCTGGTTGGGTAAATGGGTTTGATAAATGAACTCTTCAACTGTTAAATCAGAAGCGAGAATTCCATCTGATTTCTTTTTAAACTCACTAAAAGATGGAAATAGATGTTCAATTTTCAATTGTCCCTTAGCAGTAAGGGAATCAATAGGATGTTTGTTCTTTGGATACTTTTTAGATCCATCATTCTTTCTATTCTGAAGTAAGAGTTGATTAAGAAAATTATCTTTTTTGCTTTCAAATAGTTTTTCTAAAAGACCTGTGACAGTCCCCAACTTACTAAATTCAGTAGCTAAATAATGGTAACTATTTTGAATCCAACGTCTGTTCAAAGCATCTTTCAAAGAGATATCTGACTTATCAAATCGCTTCTCTACAGCTCTTGAGACAAAGATTTTGGAATCAAATTTAGGGCTCAAACCTTCCTTATCTAATTCATAAATTGTTCTGAGTTTGATATTGTAAATAGATTTTTCATCCAACGAAAGAATAAGGGCTAATTCCTTCGAAAGCGTTAACAGAAAATCAGAAACTGTTTTTATGTTCTTATTTTTCAAAATGTTTTGAGTGGCAGTAGGGCACCATATATTTAGTCCAAAAAGTCTGTTTCCTACTGGCATGAATAGTTTTGCTTTTTTTGATGAACCATGTGCTAAAGCAGATGCAATTCTATTCTTTTCAAATCTAAAATCAGCCATCTCTATGCCTTCGTCTTCGATGATCTGAGAAAGATTCTCAACAATAACAGGAGCGGATTTTACAAATCGTGATAATCTGGCATGTTCTCGTCTTCTTCGTTTAGCTCTACCTAGAAAAGTCTTTAATCTTCTCCCCAGTTGCTGAAGCGCTAGTCTTACTTCTTCTTCTATTTCTGGAACAATTGAGATATACTCTTTACTTGTTTCTGGAAAGGGTATCTTTGTACTGACTACAGACACTGTAATAGCTAGAGGGTCAGATTGTCTGGTTAATCCATATTCATTCCATTTTATAGAAGAGACAACATGGCTAATAACATCATTACCAGCACCAAAAATCAGTGGGATTCTATTTGCGTATCTGTAAATTATTTTATTGTCTTGTACATTAGTACCTCGTTGTTGTGAAGCTTCAGTTACTCCTCCACCATATCCTATTGCTGCTTCTACAATAAAAGGATGCCCAGAATAAGCTTTAGGAGGTCTTGAAATAGCTTCAGCAAATTTAGGATTTAATTCTTTCTCAAGCCCTCGTTTTAACCTTCCAGCTCCTAGAGGAGAAAGTGCATCTCCTTTTGGTGGATCGAATTGAAAAATCCTATCACGCTTTCGTTTAACATCTTTAGCTTCTTGATAAGCTTTGACAAATCCTTCATGTACTATCCTTCGTATTTCTTTAGAAGTAAGTTCATTTGGATGTTTACTAGGATCAATTTCTAAGAGTTGAAAGAAATCCTCTGCTACTTCTTCTGATACACCCATGAAATGTTCTGTAAGAAACGCTTTGAGTGTTTTACTAGTATTTGAACCTATTTCTGCCTTAAATTGAGTGATATCGCAACCATAGGGATGAATCTTAACAACTTGAGGAGGAGGAGGCATATCATCTACTACACTCTCAAAAATGAAGTCTTCAAACTCTCCTTCTTTATCACCTGGAACTTGAACTTGAAAAGAGGAATAAGGTGTAATTATTGCTAGTTGTCTAAAATATTCTCTGACACTGTTCTTAGCCAGATTCCATGCTCCAGTAAATGTTATGGAGATCTCTGTTCCTGGTTCTTCTAAGTATTCTGCATCACCAGGAAGATACTCGTGCTGTTCCATTATTATTGGTTCATTTTTCTCTAGATTTATCATCAAGTGCATTTCATGAGTGATGTCATCCATGAAATAACGAGATCTGATTTTAGCTGGAAGATCAACAGAAGACATGGAATATAATAAACACATCTTGGCACCTAGACCAAAACGTCCTCGTGTCTGAATAATCCCATATTTTGTTCCTGTAAGAACTCTACCAAAGAGCTCTGCAATAAGATGACCAGGAACACCAATTCCATTATCTGTACATGTTAGTTGTAAGAAATCTAAATGCTTCTCTAGTTTTTTGTATTGTTTAACATCAAGAAGTTCATTTATTTCTCTACTTGATAATTTTCTTAACTCAATTGCAATATTAGGATTTATTCCTCTTTTTTCTGCAGCATCCAAACCATTTTCAACTAATTCGCGTATGCTGGTAAACACAGCTCGCATAGAATTTCCAAAGCCAGCTATTGCTCTGTTTTCATTGAAAAAAGCTGCTGCAGACATTTTTTTAGTAACTGAAGTTTCAGACACGATTGTAACCTCTTACACTTGAAAGCGTTATCCCTTAATATTATAATAATATTGTCGGAATATAAGTCATTATTTGTATAGTATATGTTATATGTATATAAGTTTGAATTTTAAAGGCAATTCAAAAGAAATGAAAAGAAAAAGAGAGGAAAAATGACCTCTAGTTGTCAGGAATATCGATTTTTGGTTTTGTTTTATGAAGAACAACTGAGGTAACAACAAAGCCTATAGTTACTAAGAACAATGAACCAAAAGCACCTATTGTTCGGGATGTATCTGCACCATCTATAATATCTAAAAAGTCTATACTGATATCATCGTAAAAGATGTTTGTAGCCACATGAACATCTTCTTGCCAGAAAATAGTTGCCATTGACCCAGGTACTGCAGGGGAGGTTTGATGCCATGTTGGATATTTATGAATAGCAGAGAGAGTTGATATTGGACCTGTATATTTAGACCTATTTAGAAAACTATATGCTTCAATAAAATTAGTAACATAGGTATTGTACTGAACCCTATCTTTCCTATTTACAACGGAACCAGTAATTGGTTCAACCAGCATCTCTTGATTATGAAATGGATCTCTTCCAACTTGTCCTGGTAAGGAATATGTCATGAATATGTCCTGTGGACTCAGGTTTATGTCGTACAATTTATTCCATTTTCCGACTTGGATAAAACTTGTATTTATGAAATTTGCTGCATGCATCCAATAGAGATCATATTCATCCATTTGGAGATATGGATCTCCTGCTTGAGCTACGTAAACTAGAACTGTTTCATCAAACCATAATGCTGTTTCTTTTAATGAACTGTATGTGAATGGTTTAAGGAAGTAGTCATTCCATTGTAATCTCAAACTTCTTTCAGCATATGGAGCTACTGCGAATGAATCATATGTATAGTTAAACAATTCAACACCTGCAACCACTGCGTCAGGACCCAAATCCCATTTATCGAATTGAACTTTACTATCTCTTTGCCAACATTCTAAAAATGTATGAATTTCATCTTTTTCAACGAAATCATAATCGTCAGAAAAGATGTTATACTCAAGATGAACTAGACCTTGCTCATAATCTCCAAGATAGATGTCGTCACCATCAGCATAAATACCATAGGCTGTGCCAAGATGGGTAGTTCCATTGAATCTATTATCTTCAACAGGGTTATTTTTATCTGTAATATCAACAACCATGAACCCATCTTCTCCTTGTGTTAAATATGCGTTGGAACCATCTATGTGGATATCATAAAAGGATTCATCTCCTGGAGTAATTGCGAATTGTCCCATTTCAGTTAGTGTCTTGTTTGATTGTATACGGAAGATAAGCATACCTTCTATTTCATCTAGAACATAGAGATATAGTCCATCAATTTTAACATCTCTTACGTCTTTTAGAGTTGAAAAATTCGCGGAATCATAATGCCATACAAGCTCTAAATCAGGCTCAGATAAAGAACCAAGACTCATAACATCAATACCATCTGTACCTAAGGCAACAAAAGCATCTGCATTAAGAGCATCTAGTCTTGCATCTACTGCAATAGCTTCACCAGAAGAATTAACAAAATTATAAACTGAACTAACTTCTCTAGTATCAGCAATTAGTGTTAGAATTTTCACTCCTATATCTCCATTAGCTACGACTAATGCATCTAGTGGATTACCACCTAAGAAATAAGATACATCTACAACACCCCTCATATCATTATATCCTAGATCCCACTGATCTATTTCATCAATAGAATTTGGATTAGTAGTATTGAGTATTTCAAGTCCTTCGACTCCTTCTACAGCATAAACAATTCCATCTATTACTGTATAGTCATAAATTAGCCCCTCATAATCACCATACTGACCAACGGCTCTGAAGAGTGAATCAGTTGTATTAACAACCTTGATGTCGGTTCCACCTTCTAAAATATAAGCAAAATCATCTTCAAAAATTACATCTTGTGATTTAGAGTAATGATACATTGGTATGTTTGCAATTCCAATTAAAGATCCAACTTCTGATGAATCAACCATTCCTAATCTTTCAACATAGTAAATATCTTTATCCCAATCGACACTTGTAGAAGATAGAGTTTCGTTCATAACTAATGGGTATTTAAGACCTCCCATAAGTGGATCTTCAATACCTAGAATCCATTCCATGGATGTTCTTTCACAAATATATGAAATCTTATTATCATATAACCAATCAAGTGAAGGTCTTCCAAGAAGGTAATTCAAATATGCAGCAAACGATTTAGCTGACTCAATTTCAGAAGGGGTATCTATATCATAAACATCAGCTAAAAGCTGAACAACATCCTCTAGTAAATCATCAGCTTCTCCATAGTCTAATCCTCTTACTAAGTCCAAGAAGTATTTTGTAGAACCAGAATCACCAGTTAGTAATGAATAATCTTTTCCTCCATAAGTTGCATTATAGAGAATTTTATAACTAGTAGCTTGGTCAAAATCCAGATCTTGAAAAGCTGGTCGAACACTTATCCAATTATGAGGGAGATATACTCCTGTATCTACTTGGTCCTCACTATCAGCATAAGCTCTGTTGAGGATTATTTGAGAAATTTCTTGATAAGTGTATGAAGTATTAAGAAGGTCTACTTCTGAATTAAGTAAAAAGGAAGCTACATAGGCTTGAAGACCATATTCAGTTCCATTTCCGAGATTTTTTATGTAATAAGGCCACATATAATTTACATTAAGTATTCTCTCATTTCCAGTAAGAATTGAAGCTGAAGAATTATACGTATACTGTTTACGCTCTGCATAAACGATGTAATCTAAGGCTTCGTTGTATTCTAAAATTGTTTTATTTATGGTTATATCAAATACAAGCTCACCTTGTATGAAGAAATAAGCAATTCGATTGTTATAATCTAAGTATCCTTCACGATCAGTTACATTATAGAATTCGAAACGTGCTTGATCGTAAAATCTGGATTCATTTGTATTTGGAGCAGTATGCATCCAGTCAGAATATGAACCAGTTCCATCATTAGGGATTATATCTACATCATTTACTTGTCCATAATAAGTTAACTCGGCATTAATTCCGTTAATTATCTTTATTGAATTTATTGGCAAGATAATCCCAATTACTAGTGCAGAACTAATTGCAAGTGCAAGAATCAAAGCGCCTATTAATGTACGTAGTCTTTTTTCCATTGTGAATCCTCTTTATTTCACTTTTTATTGTCCGTCTCTCAAAGATATTTAAAGTTAATGTCTAATAGTAATATACCTTTTAAGAGACTAATATTAGGTTGAGTGAATATAGGAAGATTATATAGTTTATGGTTGGAACTGTGCAATAAGAGAGTAAGGAGAAGGTGATTTATGCCATATTTTAGATAGAATCAATGAACTTGAAAATTAGAAAAGAGTACAATTCCAGCATCCAAAACTAGTTTTCATTACTCAAAGTTTCATCAACATTCAGAAGCTGTATTGTATGAGTTTTTCCAGATATTCCTACCATTGAACCTGCAACCAATACAACATTATCTCTCATATCAAGATATTTGTCCTTGTGCAGTTTCTTTATTACATTGAACACAAGTTTATCATAATCTTCTTCGAATTCATGAATAATAGGTTTAACTCCCCAATAAAGCCTTGCAGTGCGTTTAGTATCATGATTATGAGTAACAGCATATATAGGAAAATTTTCTCTATTTCTCGAGACCATACTGGCTGAATATCCTGTTTGAGTTAGTGCGATAATTGCTTTTACAGACATTCTTTGTGCTAATTTCACAGCTGCAATTCCAATTTCCTTTCCAATACTAGCTTCAGAATCAGCTACTAAAGGACGATCCAGAGCAAGGTTCTTTTCTGCTTCTAGAATGATTTCATTCATTACTTTCAGAACTTGGAGAGGATGTTTTCCTGTAGCTGTTTCTGCTGATAACATTAATGCATCTGCACCATCAAAAACAGCGTGAGCAACATCACTTGCCTCTGCTCTAGTGGGAAGAGTTTCTTTTGTCATAGATTCCAACATCTGTGTAGCTACGATTACAGGTTTAGCCATACTCATTCCTAGTTGAATCAATTGTTTTTGTAAAACAGGAACCTTAGCTGAACCTACTTCTATTGCTAAGTCCCCACGTGCAACCATTAATCCATCACAAAAAGAAGTAATTTCTTTAATAGAGTTTAAAGAATCTTTATGCTCAATCTTAGCAATAAGATGAATATCTTTCTTTGTTTTTGACGCTACAATTTCCTTTACTTTCCTTAGGTCTGCTATGCTTCTTACAAATGATATGAAAAGAAAATCTGTTTCCAAATCACATGCTTTTTCAATATCAATTATATCTTTCTTTGTTGGCACTCTAATAGACAGATCAGCTTTTGGAATATTCACACCTTTTCGAGAAGAAATTTCCCCTCCATCAAGTACTTTACACGTTATTTCATCATCTACAATTGATTCTGTGTTAAGTTTAACTAAGCCGTCATTTATGTAAATAGACATATTGGGTTTTAGTTCCTTTGGTAAATTTGCATAGTTGATTGGAAGAAGATTGCCTTTTCCAACAACATCTCTTGTAGTAAGAATAACAGTTTCATCTCTTTGCAGAGTTATTTTTTCCTCTAATTTACCTAATCTTATTTTAGGACCGCTAATATCAATCCCGATTGCAAGTTCATCACATAGATTCCTAAGATTATTGAAAGTTTGTTCATGACTCTGGTGATCTCCATGAGAAAAATTCAATCGGGCTAGATCCATACCTGAATCAATCATGTTCTTGAGAACGTTTTCTGAATTAGAAGAAGGACCTATTGTACAGACAATTTTTGTTAATCTCAACTTTACCAAAAAAACAAGAAAATACTAGAATAAAATACTTACTAACTCACCAACACTTTCGAAATGATTAAAAGTAACCTAAAGGTATGTGCAATTGTTATGGACTCGGACCCTCAACAACCAACTACATTTAAATCAAAGAAAGCTGTTCCAGAAGATATCGAAGTGCCATCTTTTGAGTTTGAGAATCTGTTATATGATCATTATAAGAGATATCCAAAAACAGCAGCAATAATTGAAAATCCTGTTTATCTAAATGCGTTGATGAACCCTTTCAAGAAATTCTACATCGTTCCAATAGCATTGTTTAGACTTAAATTAAACACAATTTTATCATTAGGTTGGAAAGAATTTCTCAAGCTTTGGATATACATTGGTTTAATGTTCATCCCTACACTATTATTCGTACTTCTACCTTACAAAGGTTTACTTCCTCCAGGTTCTCCAGATTGGAGGGTTATTGATATTTTGTTCAATGTCGGAACACCACTATTGATAGCAATTATACTGTCATTATTCTATCTGAAATATACACATGATGGATTTCTTGGTTTAACAATAGCTAAGAGAGTTGAATGGATAGAAAAACCAGTAAGAGAATATTATGCAAAGCATTATGATAGACATTTACCCGTGAATCCTTTGGTTATACTAGCCTCTCTTGCTACTGGAATTGGAGTTCAAATTCCAATGTTAAGAATTGCTTTTGGTGGATTTCCAGCAGCTGCAGTTTTTGGGATTCTGGCATGCATATTTAGCCCATTTCTCCATTATATCTTCTATGTAGCAGTTTATTTCATGTTGTATAATACCCGTATTTATTCTAAAGTTCTTAAGCCTATCAAGGAACAAATGGATGTTTATAGAAAAGAGTACGGTACCCTTCTAACGAAGAAGAATTACGACCTTATTTGGTCTTTAGGGGATAGATGGTCTAAAGGTAGATCAATCAGTCAATTAGAAAATATACCAACAGCAGGAATAATATCTACTTTGATTATCGTAATAGCAATGGCTATGGGGAATGTAAATCAGTTGATATATTCACTACCACCCCCTGGAATGCCGGAACTAAATTTCGAATTCTTATTCATTCATGTTGGACAACCAGCAACGATTTTAGTAGTAACTTTGTCAGCTTTGGTAGCAATTTTAATGGTTTTTTATGTAATTCTCCCACTCTGGGCTTTTAGTATCAAAGCAAAGAAATTCAAAATAAAAGCACTAATGGAACTTGACAATTATATCTACGCAAATGTATTGGAATTTGGCGAAAAATCTGGAGAGGTAGCAAAAAGAGAAAATGTCACAATGTTACAATTGAGAGAATACCTTGCAAATATGAGAACATTTCCCATATCAACTCAGAAAATCTTCAGAACAATTATGGTTATAGCTATATGGGTAGTAAACATTCTAAAAATAATCAGATCTGTAGGAGGAACTTAGATGTCTTGGCTCAAAAGGAAGTTATTCAAAAAGAAGATTTCAATTGCAGTTATTGGTGTTGGTAATGCAGGATGTAAAATAGGAGAAAATCTCATTCGACACTTGAATGAATGCAAAATTACTGTCAAATCTCTTGCTGTGAATATTGTGGATGATTTTGAACCAAAGATACATAATTTTTCAGATACATTTTGGTTTGGAGATGAAAAGTTCGTTTCTTCGGATTCTGAATTTGAAAAAGCATACAAGCAACTCAAAGCAAAAGAGAAGAGAATAAAGGATAAATTGGAAAGAGTTGCATTCTTCAAACGAGGAGATCGAAGAGATGAAGATGATCTAGCTCTGCATTTGATCATAGGTAGTGGAGGAGGAACAGGAAGTGCTGGAACCATAATTACAAGTAGGTTATTAGCAGACATCACTGGAGAACCACCAACTGTAATCTATGTTTTACCAAAGAAAGATGCTCCCTCACTTGTGCAGTTTAACGCAGCTAGAGCCCTATATTATTTAGGCTTTGATACCGTTGGCCCTCATTGTCCAATTCTTCTTTTCGATAATGAAAAACGTCTGAATGTCGCTGAAGGAGAGACACTTGAAGAAGTAATAGAAAGGAGTAATGATTTGCTAGCTGAAACGTTAACAACTACCATTCTTTCAGCTCTCCAGGAGAGTACTCACGAAGAATTTTATGCAGATTTGAATGATTTCTTTAAATCATTCTCAAAGGATGCAAGAGGATTAGGAATAATAGTTTCACTGGATAGAGAATTTGAAACTCTTGAAAAAGCTCAAAACACTAGATTTTCAGATCTTTTCTTTAATGAGTTAGATGAAAGTTCAAGCTTAACAACTGATGTAACTAGAGCAAAATTAGGATATTTAGCAATAACCATGCCAACTACCTACCAGTCAACTTTCGAGACACGAAAAATAGTTAAGAAATTCGAAAAAGGAGATATCAAAGTTTCCTTAAACTCCATTGAAGAGCCAATTTTGACAATCAGAGGAGTGCTTACTGGTATTCACCCAGATTATGTAGAAAGATTCTGGGAAGTGTTGGAAAAAGGAAAAGACACAAGAGATGAACTACTCGAAGCAGAAACTATTATACCAGAAGCTGAAGTAGAAACTATTATAGAACCTGAAACAGAAACAGAGTAGTCTTCTACTCAACTTTTTTTCAATAAATAGATAGCAATATAAAGATTCATCACAAGTTATTCTTGAAAACAATGAGTGTAAATAATGAATGTCCTATCTGTTTAAGAAAAATACGCTCAGCTTCTAAATTCTGCAAATATTGTGGAAATTCTTTGAAGAAGTGTCCAGAATGTAACACTCTCAACAAAGTAGAAGATCTTTTTTGTGCAGAATGTGGCCATGACATCAAAGATATAGAAGTACCAGTTAAAACCCCTCCTCAAGCTACTGGAAGAACAGGTGTATTTCAACCAGTCATACAAAGAACTGGTGAACAAGAAGGTGATGAACAACCTAAACTTATTCTCTGGCCCCCAATGCCAACTCAACCTCCAGCCATGCAAATTCAACCAAAACCACCTACTCCTGCTCAAAAATCAGTGAGGTTCACCGAAGTTGAATCAACATTTGAACCAGAGATGTTAGAGTACAAATACAAAAAAGTTAAGTTCTTAGGTTTT
>MEHH01000022.1 GCA_001940755.1 Candidatus Heimdallarchaeota archaeon AB_125 | reverse complement strand
CAACAGCTACTATCTTTCTCAAGAAGCATTTTCAAGACCTCCTAGGAGATACAATATAAAATTGAGTTTGGATCTTAACAAATACCAGTCAATCGAAAGAATAAGAGAACAACACCAATTAGTTCAATTTGATATCGAAAAGATAACTGAAGATAAAATAAGAATTACTAGAAGCTTAGCTGATTACGAAAGCAAAAAACGAGAATTAGAAAACCTACTGAAACCTTGGAAAATGGGAACAGATGAGATTGAAAATGAGTTTTTACGATTACAACAAATAAAAAATGCTGCAGAAACATTAGTTAGAACTGAAGCAGAAAATCTTACTAAACTTGATTTAGAGATTACAAAACTAGCTGATGAAATAATAGTTATTGAGAATACAGTTTCAGAAGAACAGAAGACATTTGATGTAATCAGAAACAAGCTTAACCATCTAAATGAAGAAATTAAAGACCTATCTGCAGAAAAAGACAAAAATATCCGAATGATTGATATTCTTGAAATTGAAGTTTCTGATCTTAAAATAATACATGAAAATTTGAATGAACAGGCAATTCAAAAAGGAGAACCTCCAGAAAACATTCGTTCTGACAAAGACGAGATAGCTTCAGAATATAACAAAATAAAAGGACAATTAGAACTGTTAGAAATAACTCCAGAAGTATCGCAAGAGAGCATAGAAAAACAAGAACAGCAAGTTAGTATTTTGAAGGAGGAAGTGAAAAATACAGAGATACATCTAAATAATCTAAAAGAGGATTTGGAAAAAAGAATCAATGAATGGGAAGGAGGGCTTCATAATATTGTAGACCATTTGAACAAAATGTTGAATCTACTTTTACAAGATATCTTTGTAAATGTATCAATACAAATACGAAATTATAACGATGAAAAGAACGCAGGGTTACATATAGAAGCAGAAACAAAAGGAGATAGTAGAAGATATAGACAACTATCAGGGGGAGAAAAAACATTATTAGCACAAGCAATAATTCTTGCCCTTCACATGATTAATCATTCACCTATACATGCAATAGATGAATTTACTCAAAAGCTTGATAAAAGAAATAAAGCACTTGCTTTTTCCATGGCTCTTGCAACATATAAGATCTCAAAAGAGAGCAGAATAATTACTCCTCAATTTATTCTAATTACACCATCGCTTGATGATGTAGAACTTTCTAAAGAATTTGCTCATAAGGTTCTGATCGAGAGCAAAGTAAAAACTCCTGAGGTGAAAACATGACAGATCGAGATATAATTGATGAAAGCTCAGATATAATTTCAACCTATATAGAAGAGAATAAAGAATGGGTTGAGACTACGTTTCAGCTTGTTTTTGAGCTCAAGAGGAAATACGGTAAGTCTATTAGAAAAAAGGAAATTGTGAAACTAATTGAATCTGAGGAAGATCGCTCCAAAGTTTCTGATGCTTATTTGTATATGCAGAGTAAAAAAGAAAGTATAATGGATTCTTCTCTGTATGAAGATTTCATTAAAATGAATGAATTGAGAGAAAATGATCTTCTAGAGCAGCTTCTTTATCCTCATGAAAGACTGAAAGCTTTCGCAGATAAAGTAAGAAGTTTGTGTATCCCTATAACATATTTTTCAGGAACAACTCAGACTTCTTATGAAGAGCCACTGAATGACTTAACTGAAGAAGTAATAGATTTAGCTTCAATTGATGAAATTGAGAATTTCTTGAAAAAATATAAAGTTTTCTTGGAAAAACTATCGATAAAATCTCTAGATAAAGGTGAAATTTTGAATATTGAAAATACGATAAAGGATAAACTAGTAGGTAAAAAAATCAACAAGAACAAGATAAACAATCTTTTAACAACTTTAGAAGCTGAAATATTATCCAAATTAATTAGCGAGAAAAAGATACGAGTCATTATGAATAATGACGAACTTATTTTTCAGAATGAATTTGATGATGAGGAAACTGATGTAGTTTCAAGTTCAGTGCTGCTCTCACCGAAGAACTCTATAGACGCGAGTGATTAACTATGGAAGAAAATCATCTGGAAGAATCAATAAATACAGAAGAAGTTGTAGAAGAAAACAATTTTTTACCTTCTTCGATTTCAGATGAGGAAAAAGGCGAACTTTTTAGAGAGCTTACTACAATTTTATCCAGAAAATGGTTGAAAGAAAAAGTAACTGTTTTTGGATGTTCGGAGCTTGATCTGTTATTAGCAACTCGATTTGATATACAAACCTTGAGAGAAACAATCGAAGAATACAAATCATTTGTTCAAATCTTAGGACTTAATGTTATTGAGTATGATATGAATGGTGAAAAATGGTACTGTTTGCGTTCTTCTCATTATGCTCCATCCGATTTACAATCAGCTGAACTGATTGTTTTGGGAACTATAATAGCTTATCTAGAAGATGATAAACAAAAGCCAATAACTACTGAAAAGATAAAAGAAAAATTAGTTGTTACTGGTAAGATGAAGGAATATCTTGTTGAAAATTGTCTGAGGAAACTCACAAGATTAGGATATATCAAGAAGCAGCAAAATGAATGGGAATATAATTACAGAACATACATAGAATTCGGTGATGAGGAGAGAGAGAAAATCGTTGAGGAGTTCAGAAGGATTTGAAAGGACAAGAAGCAATCTATTGCTATATTCGTTGTACTTTTTGTAATCAAATGAAAACTCTAAGAGATGCAGCTTTAGAAGGGTGGGAAGTGTGTAATCGTTGTCAACTAGTATTCTGTGATGAATGCAAAAAAGCTAATGAGAAGGAAGATATCTGCCCAGGATCTGTTTATACAACACAACATATTCCAAATTTTGGACTTCTTCCAGTAGAACAAATTATTGAAACAGCAAGTAGTATCGAGAAACAACCAAAGGAAAGTAAGTATATTTCGAAAATCTTCTTTGAAGATGAAAGGAAGAAAATCGAAGTCCTTAGAAGAAACAAAAAGAAAAAAGATCCTACTGATTTTAGTATAGTAAGATTTAGGGAAGAACAATGGAGGAAATTTGGTACCGTTTTAGTAAAAAGGAAAGATGGTAAATTTCTAACCTGGGGTCAATTAGATTAAATAAAGAAAAAGAAAAATGGGAAGTGATTAAATCCCTGTTATTGCTTCTGCTCGAGATCCTAGTATCACATTGGTTATGAAGAGACTAGTTATCTGTAATAACATCAGCAGAACACCTATAGCACAGAAAATTTGGAATTTCAATGGATTCCATGCCATATACCAAGTTATTGTTCCAGCCTTTGATGCAAAAATCAAGAAAATCGTCGTAGATACTTCTGATAGACAGTATAGGAAGGAAACTAGTGAACCAGCGAATACATTGAGGGAAATCAAAGGTACGGTGATTCTGGTAAAAGTTTTCATTCTTGAAGCACCTAAATTGAAGGAAGCTTCTTCTAGAACTTCATCAACTTGTTGTAATCCCGCATATGCTGATCGGACCGTAAAAGGTATTTTTCTCACCGTATAACTCATTATTAACAATGTCACAGCAATTCCAATAAACGGATCTAACTTCAATCCCGCTGTAATATTGGCCATCATTTTGTTGAACCAGGAAGGATTCCTAGATGCTATCCCACTCCAATCAAAAGTTCGATAATAACCAATAGCTAAAACAATACCTGGGATTGCGATAGGCAAGGTAACCAGTGCATCTAGAATTTTTTTACCTTTGAAATCCTTTCTAGCTACAACATAAGCAGCAATTGATCCAATAATAATAATTAATACTGTAGCGAGGACGCTATAAACCAAAGTGTTGATTATGTAAGGCGGTATATTATACTTTGATGATACAAATATCGCTTTGTAATTTTCACTCGTGAAAGCTAGATCTGAGGGCTTCCTTCCTCCAAGTTCTTGGAGGAACGACATTAAGATAACTCCTATATGCACTAATAGTGAGAAAGCAAATAGTATTATCAAGAATGGATAAATGTAGAATAACTTCCATTTAGCTTTATTCATTCTGTATTGACCAGCTCTACCTTTACTTACCATTGAATACGTTCGTAAAGAAACATATTTCCGAATCGCAAAGAACCCTATAAGTGCAATAATTAGGAGTATCCCTCCTAACACACATACTTCAGGCGTAATCGTAGCAGATCCCGCTTTTGAGTAATTTTCAAATACATAATATGGTAAGAATTTCTTAGCACCATTATCTCCCATTGCTGCAAAGATGATTGGTGTACCTACATCTTCCATAGCTAGAATTAAGACTAGGATTGCTCCAGCCCCAATTCCTGGCATAGCTAATGGCAATGTAACTGAGGAAAATAATCGAAGTTTTCCTGCTCCAAGATTTTCAGCTGATTCTTCCATACTTGGATCTATGTTCAAAAAGGATGAAAAAGCATTGAGATAAACTAAAGCATAAAAATGCGATACTTGAACAAATATAATTGCAAATAATCCTGAGAAGATTAGCTTTGTCCCGAATACTGGAATTAAGAGGAAGTTATTTAGAAATCCATTGGGTCCAAGCATTAACCTGAAACCCATACCTGATATGAACGGGGGGATAATGAGAGGTGCAAGAGCTAGAACACTTACAAGTTTTTTTCCTGGAAATTCATATCTAGCTAAAATAAAAGCTAATGCAGTGCCAAGTATTACTGAGAATATAGTAGTCATGACTCCAAGAATAATAGTGTTCAGAACCACACCATGGTCTTTTCCACTCAAAGTAATTACAGTAATTTCCTGGGTATCTTCATATTCTGCGATCAGAGGTAAATCAATTAAAATTTGAGAAGTATCTAGGATATGAGTTCCACCTTTTAGTTGAGAGAGGAAAATGAGGTTTCTTGTTGTATCAATGAAAAAATCTGCTGTTTTAAATATGGCTGTATAATAGCTATTGATGCTTACAAGATCTGATGAATTAGAAATATCAAAAATTGTAACACCAAGCTCATTTGAAGTGTAATCAAGAGAGATAAAGTAGCCATAATTATTTACAATCTGAACATCATATAATTTACCGACGACTGTTTCGTCATAATACTCAACAAGTGTCATATTTTGTGGATCTGTTATATTGAAAATACCTAAACCATTATTTCCTAAGGTAATGTAAGCTAAATCTCCAACAATTTCTATGTCTTGTGTTTGTAAAGTTCCAATTCCTGGATCGTCAGTATAATGCGCTACCTGAGAGGGATTTTCTGGATCAGAAATGTCATAGATTACAACTCCTGTTGTGAAACCGATAACGTAAACCATATCATTGTCAATATAAACATCAAATACATCTGTAGCAACAGTAACATTTGATAGAATGGTTGGATTTGTTGGGTCTGTAACATCAATTATTGCGAAACCCTTTCCATCAATATCTAAAATGGCTAAGTTGTCTTCAACTGCAATAAATACTGAAGTATTAGCTATCCCATACATATGACACATAGGAGCAAAGCTTTCTCGAACATCAGAAATGTTGAAAATTACCAATCCACTTGTACCTGCAGCAGCGTATAATAAATCGTCTTTTATAACTAATTCTTCAAAAGTGCTGACTTCTTCGAAATACTGCCTTATTTCCGTAGTTTCATTGGGTTGTGAGACATCTAGGATTTCTATTCCATCACCTCTTTCTGCAATAAAAGCAATATTATTATCAACAGTAACAGCTGCAGAAGGACCTCCTAAATCTTCTTTATCCTTTGAAAAGAACTGGGTTTGATTATCTCCTGGAAAATTAAAGAATGTAGGATTGCCAAAGACATTGGCTATGGGGGCACCAGACCACTGACCATTGAAATAAACAGCACCAGATAGTACCGAGAATAGTGGGATTACCATCCACACAATAAAAACAAAAGCTACAAGGACAATGATGAAATTTGTCGAAGGTTCTCGTAATAGTTTAACATAAAGAAAATCAATTACTGATCTTCTCTTTTTTTCCTTTCCCTCTTTATTTGTTTTCTTACTAGAGCTAGCCATATTTATTCAACCAAATTTGATTAGATAGGGATGTAATATCTTAATGCTTTTTGAATTTTCTCCCTAGTTTTTAAATAGCATTGAACTAAAAGCAACACTTAGGACAACAATATGATCCTAATTAAATACTTAAAAATAAAAAAAAGAAAATTAGAAGTAATTTACTTCTTCTTTTTCCTAATTATAACCATTGTAGCTACAAATATTGTGGTGATGAAAACAGGTATCATACCAAAAGCATTCGTATCTGTTGGTGTAACTAAAAGACCTAGTATAGTATTATACTTTGTTTGAGCAAAACTTTTCCATTCTGCATCCTTATTTGCAGCAAAAGTGGGACTTGTCTGATATTGCGTATTCCATTCTATAGACTCTTCTTTAGTCATTCCAGTAGCTCCGAGATCATCTACTAGTTCATTGAAGTATGTAAGATTTATTGTAGTATCTCTTAATTGTGTTACCATTGCATCCCAAGTATTTCTTAGTAATGAGTGAGGTTGGGTAATTGTGTTGTGGAAGTAGTAAATGGTTGTAGCTAAATTTGCAGTAGCAAGAGTTTCGTTAAAATCTATACCTATATTAGCCAGTGTTTCGTTGTATAATGTATATAAATCAGGAAATCCTTGTCCATATAGTGTGTGAAAAGCTGTTTCATTAACTGGTAATCGGTCTATTCCTGGAGTTAACCAAACAGATTGACCATCTGCAGAAGTTACAAAATTTAGAAACGCTTCAGCAGCAGCATAATCATCAACATTGATACCCATAGCTATAGGATCACCATTGACAATTGATTGGCCTTGAGGGATTATGTACTCACAGTCAGGATTCTCTCCCATGGCTATAATTCCATAGAAATCGATTGTCATAGCAATTCCCACTTCACCGCTTACTACAGCAGCTCTTGTAGCTACTGAACCAGGGTACATTGCAGAGTTAGCACCCATTCTTGTCATAATTGACCATCCTTCATCCCAACCAAATGCTTGGAGGATAATTTGGTAAATTCTTGTATTGGATGTGGTTAAAGGTGGATCACCCATACTAATAGCTTTAACACTAGGACTGATGTAATAAATTGGACTGGCTAATTCTTCCCATGTGGTTGGAACTGGAAGAGCATGAGTGTCTAAGAAATCATGATTAACAGTAAAACCAAAAGAAGAGATAGCATTTGCTGCCCAAACAATGCTTCCGTTTGGTGCAAATTGCTTCATTCCAGCACCTGCTAATTCCAAAGGAACACTATCGTTAACAACAGTAAATAAAGCAGCATCAGTTACAGGATCAATGTGTTTTAACAAACCCCAATTGTCCATGGTGTTGAATAAACTTGGTCCTCCACCCCATGCAAGATCCACACCTTTCAAAGGATCCTCTAGAAGCTTCTTCCATGCATCATCTGTTGTAGCTGATCTGAAGTCAATTGATGTTACACCTGCTGCAGCTGCCTCTGGTGTTGCCAGGAAAGCAGTTTCAAATGCAGCAGTTAGAGTTGTATCATGTCGAGTAACAATGACTAAGTTTACAGCATTTAGCTCTGGATTTGATGGTATTGTAGTTTTTCCTTCAGCGTTAATCATAAAAACAGCTGAACCTACTGATAAAGTCGCAATTAAGAAAACTAGAATAACTATTTTTTTTATATTCATTTCTAATCAACCTTCTTATTGATATCTTATAATATCAATTAATTATCTGATAATGAGACTATAAAGTTTTTGCACTATAGTTAAAATTATCTCAGATTGAAATATAATTTATAATTATAACTGTTGTATTATAAGCTTCGTTCTAATTTAGAAACTATCACTATGTGGAAATTAAAATCAAATATGTTATAGGGTAAACTTCAATAATATAAAAGATATTTTTCTTTTAAAATATAATAAAAGTGGTTAGATGAGAAAAAAAGCACTAAAAGTATTTTTATTAGTAATTTTATTTACATCTGTACAGAGTTTTACAATCTCTGGGAAACAAATACAAACTGAAGAAGTTATTTCCCAGCCCTTAGCTCTAGATCCAATTCCTTATTTTGAAAATGTTGTTTTTATAACTTGGGATGGAACTAATAGTAGAGCATTGGAACAATTCATTGATGATGGAACTTTAGTCCATACTAAGAAAATAGATCAAATAGGTTACAGACAAACAGTTAGAATAACCTCTCATAGTACAGCTACAGACCCTGGTTTAGCATGTATGGAGTCTGGATATGGAGATGATATAAACAATATTCCCTATAATATGTTCTACCATACATCTCCAATCATTTCAATACCTGATAATTATACCATTATGGAACGTCTAAAAGAAACCTATGGAGATAGTGTGAAAACTGTTTTTGTGTTTTCATGGGGACTAGATTATGTAAATTTCGATCATATAGATCAACTACCAAGTCGAGATCCAATCTTTGATAATATGAAACCAGAAATTGATTACCGTTTTGCTTCTGAAAACCTCTCTTGGACACCTGGCGATCCAGATTCTTTGGCTGCAGCATATCATGAATATAATGAATATACAGAGAAATTCTCTTCTCCAGTTACTAATGCATACTTTCTTGGAGATAAATCAGCTGAATTGTTAACTAATGTTATCACAGATCGGTTTTATCTTAGAGTTCATCTTACAGAACCTGATCAAGCAGGTCATACGTACGGGGTTTGGTCTGAAGAATATAAGCAGTCTTTAATAGATTGTGATTATGCTGTTGGAAAAATACTGGATGAACTAGAAACTGCTGGAATCATGAATGAAACACTCGTAATTATTGGTACAGATCATGGTTTTTATGCTGATGGTCATAGTAGTGGACCATGGGTAGGGAAACATAAAGAAATAACATCTATGACTTATATAATAAGTAATTCATCTGTTATGAATCCTTATGGTATCCCAGTCAATCAAAAAGATCTAGCTCCCACAATACTATCTTTAATGGGTGTAGATGTGTCTTTAATAACACCAGCATATGATGGTGGAGCAGAAACAGGAATTCCGTTCTGGGATTTAACAGACATTGAAAATCCTACTATCAGTAAGGCAAAATATAATTTTCTAGGAACAACTTATGAAGATTTAACTGCAGAAACTAAATTGACTGATGTTTTCAATATTAGTTTATCAATTTTTGACTGGGATGAAAATTGTATAGGTGAGTTACAAGTTGATGATTTGACCTTTGAATCAATAGAATCTGACTCGTTTAGTGTCTTGTTTTCTAATATTGATTTAACTGATCTAAAAAATGGTAAAACAACATTTAACTTCACAGTAACTGATTCGTTTGGTAATGTGGGAATATATGAAATAACTGCTAGGTTAAAACTAGCATCTATATCTATATGGCTATCAATTACTGGTTTTCTAGCTATAGGAACTTACATAGTTGTTAAACGAAGAAAACGATAGTTTTCTTCATTTCTTTTCTTTTCAATGAAAAGTTACTTTTTTTTGTTCGTAACCAATTTTATTTCCATTATCATCTTGAAAAATAAACTCTATGAAGGTAGTACCTAAGAAATTAGTAGCAGGAATTTCAACCATTTTGGGTTCGTGAGAATTGCCTTCTAACACCAAAGGGTAAAGGTGATTTGTGTATAAACCTCCCCTTGAAAAAGACACTCGCAATGTTCCAATTAATCCTTCATCGTTACGATTGTAAAGATGAACTGGAATACTGAAAGGCTTATGAATCGGAGCTGAATCAGGAGCTGTCACTCTTATTTCAATGGTTTTATCTTGTTTGTCTAAATCCAGGCTTGGAAATGAAAACTTCCAATTGATTTCTTCAAATAAAGAACCTTTAATTTCAGTATGTTCTTTACTACTAATCCTCTTCCTTCCTTTAACTAAACCTTTATCCCATTTGACTTCTTTATGAGTATGAATAGAAATTTCATGTTGATTCATATCATCATAACTAAAACGTACTTCTCTAATATTTGAATTTCCTAATGTGTTTCCTCTCTGTAAGATTATACAACTAGGGCTCCTGTAAAGATATCTAAAATCATGCTGTAAAGTAGGATCTATTGGGAACCAAACACCATTTACAAAAAACTCAGCTTGTGAGTGATTAACCCAGCCTTCATATTCACTAAGAATAATACTGGTTGTTAATCTAGCAGGAACATTAGCTGCTCTACACAGACTAACAAAAAGAGATGAGAATTCTGTACAGTCTCCTAGTTTGTTTTCAATTGCATAAGTAGCCCCATAATCTCCATCTTGAGGAACATAGACTAGGTTCTCTTTTACATATTTTAAGAAGGCTAAAACTTTACTCAATGGAGAGTGGGAAGAATATTTTCTGGCAACATTTACAATATCTCTATTTGAGGAATCAAGAAATGGTTCAGGTTTAGTATATTTCTGAAAAACTTCAGGATACAATTTTTCAAGATTTTCTTCTTCTCCTCTTATTCGAGTAATATCATAAGCAACTAGACGTGTAATTAGATCTGCTTTGTATGCAACGGTTATCTTTTCTTGTGGATTAATCTGGTGAAAATAGAATCTCAGCCATCGATTTCCTTCATTGTCTGTAATTAGTTTTTTGGGCTTGTAATTGCTCTCAATATTCAAAACTTGTTGAATAGGAGAGATTGAAGGTGGGATCATTAGATCAAGAACAAAATTGTTTAGTGGAAAATTATTTGGGTTTGAGAGCTGAACCCCATAGAATAGTATCCAACGATAAATTAGATGTTTGTTAGTTCGAATATTCACCTTTTCTCTTCTCTTATAGTCTCCCTCAATTTGCAGGAAATAAGTACCAGAATATAAATCAGGAGTGACAGGAAAAGAGTAAATATTCCTCAAACCAGTTTCCTCTAATCTTACTTGATCAGAATCAATAATAGTACCTATGGGTGAAATTAAAAGAATGTGTAATTTCTGATTTCTTCTATTATCAATGAAAGGAACTGCTTCTTGTTTTCCAGAGATTAATATACTATCCCCTATCTCTACAGCCAAATCACTAGATAAAGGTCTTGCCTTATTCTGTTTAACATGAACAATATTAATCATGTGGAAGCAACTACTTAGTAATGCAAATAGGCAAAGAATGATAGTACTTTTACCTGTTCCTATTATCAAAACTAGCTTAAAATTTCAATTTAAATATACGTATTATTGTCGGAGTGTCTAAAGTCATTGTTTTCTATATTTTCCCAATTCATTCCAATTATTGAAATAAATTGAGTTCTGGGGATTTTTGGTTTTTTATCGTATTTTTGTCGGAAATCTCGTTTCAATCGTTTTATCAGAAAGGTTTAATTAGGAGGATATTTCTTTATTAACTGCACTATATGTGCACGTGAAATAAATGAATAGAAAATATATATTCGGTTTAATTCTAATTGTGGGAATGATAGCTGGCATGACAACACCAAATGCAATTGCAACTGAAATTGAATTTTCAGGACTTAAAATTGCATTTGATATCTCTCATAAAGATTCTTACTATGCCTCAAATTATGTACCACTAATAGCAAATCTAACAGGTGCTGGTAACGAGGTTATCTTCATTAATGATACTTGGGGAATACCCGATGATGTGGATGCCTTATTCTTAACACAACCTAATGATGACTATACAGAATTTGAACTCAATGATTTTTACTGCTGGTTTAAGCAAGGTGGTAAATTACTATGGGTAGCAGGAGATTCTGACTTTGCTAGTTACAATATACACTCACCTAATGGTGTTTTAGAAAAACTAGGTGCTTTTTCTAGAATTGCTTCAATTTCTATTGAAGACCCAGAATACAATGATGGTTCAGCCTATCGTACTGCTGCAACTGAAATTGGTTATGGTGACGTTCTATATGATGAACTTGCTATTGCTTTAACAACCGGTATGACTGCTGGATGCATTTTCCATGGTCCTACTGCAATTATGGCATTCGATGGAACTTATTACAAAGATCTTAGATATGGAGAATCAGTCTTTCCTCAAAGAATCAATGTAATTATGACTTACGGTAGAAACGCAACTGCTCTTGACTCTGATGTTAGTGATGGTTGGGGAGCAGATAATTATGCTGAAGAAACAAGTCTTGATCTATATGCTAACGTAACAGGTGTTGCTGGTGAAGGTGGAGTCGATCCAGTTGGATTTTTCCCTGCAATTGTACATGAAAACATGACTAAATTCGATGGTGACATAATTGTTTCAGGTGAAGCTATATATTCATTCTACAAGAATATGTACGATCAAAACACCGAAAATGGCGCATACAATGGTGGTGTTCACTTTGGTCAGGTGTTAGTTAATAACATACTTAACTACTTCTTAGAATCTGCCCCAGATGAAACAACCGCTTTTGTTCTAATTCCATTAGGTGTAATTGGTGTAATTTACGCAATTTCCCGCAGAAAGAAATAAAACATTTCTTTTCTTTTTCTTTTTCTTTTTCAAATTTTCAAGCTAAATGTTATTTTAGATTTACTTTTTTTCATCTAAATTGTTAAATAACATCTTCTGTACTCATGTTTGTAATCGAAGTGAGAATATATGGAAATAATATGGGGTTATACGCCCTCAGAAACTCTCCCCAACAGCAAAGTTATCGGGGAAGAAATTAGCGAAATCAAACAAATGTATTCTGCTTTACTTTTCAAAACTGGAGTTTTGGGTTTTTCTGTGAAATTGGAAGAGATAGCTCATAAACCACTCGTTAAGCTAGTTTTAGTAATAGATTCTCAACTAGTATTTGAAACTACTATCTCCCCAGATAGTGCTGGAGAGTTTTCTTTTAATTTAGATGAATTAGTTATTCCAAAGATAAAAATAGAAGTAGGATTATTAGTTTTAAAAGGTTTATTAGAAATTTCTATCTCTTCAATAGGAACAGGGATGGGTTTTCAAAAAATTGATGATGAATTTGTTCCCACAAATCACTTAGCACTAGGAGTTATTGTTCCTTAATATTCTAGTTTTTTTCTCATAGACAGTAACTTGACTGAATACCCCAATTTCTCATAGAATTTTACTCCTGATTCGTTCAGGAGATGTACATATAAAGTTAATTCATCAGCTTGATTTTCTCTAGCAAAATCTTTTTCGAACTTTTCCATCAATTTAGATCCTATTCCAAGTCTTCGAAAATCATCATCCACTGCAATATCAGAAATATGTGCTATAACTCTTTTCTTAAAGAAACCTGAATGCTTCTTAGTAAATCCATACAAGAACCCAATAACTTTATTTCCGGATTTAGCCACAAAAACAACTTGAGTAGGTTCATAAAGTGCTTTTGAGACCATAAAGCTAAAATTTGTTTTACCGTCCTTGTCCAATGTAAAATCTTCATCAAATTTAGCGTGCCAATCTATTGTTTCTACCCAGATTTTTACAATTTCTTTTATGTCTTCTTTTTCAGCTTTAGTTAATTGTATTTCTGGCATATCCTCTTTCACTGGGTTCATTAGCTTGTTATTCACCTACTAGTTTCTATTTTTTACTATATACAATAAACAATAAATTAGCTTTTAGATTTGAGAAAAATCTTTTTATTGCTTATTTTGCTATTTGAAATTGTTCTTATGTTGGCTAATAACCCTTCGAAACAAACTAAGCATATTGAAAGAGATTTTTCCAATATTCTGAAGTATAAAGAAAAAAAATCTATTAGAGATCTAAATGTTCGAAATAAACAAGTTTTGGTTCGCGTTGATTACAATGTACCTCTTGATGAAAAAGGTAAAATCACTGATTCCAGAAGAATAAAAAATACAATTCCAACATTAAATTATTTGCTGGATCAAAATTGCAGTATTGTATTAATCTCTCATTTAGGTAGACCTGGAGGTAAAATTGTCGAATCATTGAGGATGAACCCAGTACATGAAAAATTAAAAGAATTCTTTCCAGGTGTTAATATTCTCAAAACAGATGATTGCATAGGAGAAGAAGTCCAAAATGAAGCTAAGAATCTAAAAGAAAGAGAAATGCTTCTGTTGGAAAATCCTAGATTTCATATTGAAGAGAAAAAGAATGATTTAGATTTCGCAGAGAAATTATCAAGACTAGCTGATGTTTATATTGATGATGCTTTTGCAACAGCTCATAGGAAACAAGCCTCTACATATGGTATATGCTCGTTTTTTGAAGAAAAAGGATTTGGTTTTCTTGTTGAGAAGGAGTTGGAATTTTTATCATCCTGTATTGAGCAACCTCAAAGACCTTTTACAGTGATTCTTGGAGGTAAGAAAGTAAAGGATAAATTGGGAGTAATTAAATATCTAATTGGATTAGCGGATAATATCATAGTAGGAGGAGGAATGGCTTATACTTTCTTTTTAGCTAAAGGTTATCAAATTGGTAGATCTGTAAAAGATCTTTCGAAAGTTGAAGAGATAAAAGAATATCTCAAAGATGATACTCATGAAACTAAAATCTATATTCCTAAGGACATCTTAGTATGTGATGATATTGATGATCCAAAAATGATAAAATCAGTTCCAATTTCAGATATAGGAGAAAATGACATAGGTGTTGATATCGGAACTGAAACAATTGATGCGTTTAAAAAAATATTATCTCAATCCAAACAAGTTGTATGGAATGGACCAATGGGGATTTTTGAGAAAAAGGAATTTGAAAAAGGCACTAAGGAAATTGCAAAATTTCTGGTAGAAAATGAGATATTCACAATAATTGGTGGAGGAGATAGTGCTGCAGCTATTGAGAAATTTAATCTTCAAGATGGTGTAGCATTTATATCAACTGGAGGAGGAGCTAGTTTAGATATTATGAAAGGTTCTCTCTTACCTGCGATTGATTGCTTATCTGACAAGTGACTAAAACATCCAAATGAAATATAGCAACAGTGATACTGTAGCTCCAACAATTATACTGAAAAGATTTACAACATCATTTCTTAACCATCTAACACCTGAATAATGTTCCGTAGGTTTGTTACAATGTTCCTTCTTCTCTGTTATCTTTTCGCAAACATTGCACTTGTTGAGTTTTTGAATTGTGCAGGCAAAAATACTATCAAAATATGAACCTATGAAACCTCCTACAATGACAGGGATGATAAAAGCCCACATAGTGGGTGGAAAGACAGCATAGTTGTCAACAAAATTGAAACCAAAACCAATGAATGCTATAATCACTGCGCCCAATACTGAAGCTAACAAACCAAGTATTGATACAGCCCCAGGTGATCCTTGATCAACTTTAATCCATGGTTTAATTGATGATCTAGGTTTAAATCTTGATAAAGCTCCAATTTCGGTTCCTAATGTGTCTGCTAAACTAACGGCTATTGCTCCACCTGCTATTACAGTGATAATTGGTTCTCTGAACAATATAATTAAGAAAGCCAATATTGCTGGAATGACACTATTAACCATTGCTTGAACACTGTCTCTTCGAGTATCACCTTTCTCAAACTCTTGACTTATGGATTTTTTCTTATTTCTTCCAAGAAATGTAGTAAGACTTCCAAGAACAAAGAAAACCACATACATGAGTCCCCAAACCCAAGAACCAAGACCAAGAATTACTAAACCGAAGTATAATCCAGCTATTGCACCATCCCAAGTGAGTGCTTTTAGAAAAATTCCTGAAACAGCTAAGAACAAACCTATAGCTGCACCTGTTATTATTGCATTATTTGAGAGTGCTGAAGCAAATGCAAATGAATTTAGTGATAAAAGATATAAAACAATCGCATTTACCGCTGGAACCGCAATATTGTCAAAACCTTTTGGAGTCATTGCTTCAACAAAAGCAGTTACAAAACCTGTTAGTAAACCAAGATAAACAGATAATGCAGCAGGTTGTGATAGAATCAGACAACTAATAGTTACCGCTCCAAAAGAGGCAAATGCTGCAGCCCAACTTCCTAGAAGTGTTTTTGTTCCACCAAAAATCTTGTAAGCCTTGTCATTTCCAAATTTAGAGCCTATTACAGCACTTATCCCATCCCCCCAAACCAATGGCATAAATGACCCAAAGAGAATGATATTCGATGGATTACTTTCATCTGGATTGAAGAAAAGAATAACTAAAACTGTTAATGAAATTGCATAAAATACAGTACCATAAGTATGTCCCTCACCTACTCCTTTAAGTCTAAATTTCTTGATTGGAGAGCCTGGACCAGTAAAATATGTAAATGGTATGAAAAACACTGGACCAATCATTGCGAACCAGATATTACTAAAAACAAATGGAAATAAAAGAACAACATTTCCAACTGATAGATGAACAATCTTTCTCGAACTGCTTCCTGATACTTTGTCTTTTCTTCTTAAAATCTCAGCTATGAAGAGAGTAAGCAGAACAAAGACAAACAAAACTGCTAATCCCACAATGTCAGATATTTCTATTTTGGTAGGTAATGAGAAATCCAATTCTAATTCCTCTCTAAATTCACAATTACATCAAATATTGAAGGTTATTAAAAATCTACTGCTCGCTAAATGCGTCTCCTTTGTTGAAACTCTCAACAGCTTTAGCTCTATCAACTGCATCAACCATCCCATCACATCTAGGGCGATAAAACTGATCACACTTTCGACATACTTGTTCATTCTTCCTGTTTCTAAATCTAGTGAAATATGCTCTGCTTGAGAAGTAAAGAGCAATCGTAACAAGAATAACTACAAAAGCCCACCAGTTCATCGCTTGAGCTAAAGTAACAATTGAAAGAATAACAGATAACCCAGCTGCGATCATAGCAATTCCAAGAAAGAAACGACTAACATCTTTTATCAAACGTGGAGGATCAAGAAAAGCACTAATGGGTGTGAAAATGAACAATACTAGCATTGCAACAAATACCATCCAAAATGTCACTTTTAATACAAATACCATTATAGGAGCTAAGATTAACCCAGCAATAAATCCACAGTAAAGATTAACACATCCTCTACAAACTTTTTGACCTTTAATTCGATACATGTGGTCATCAAAGTTCTTACACAATGGATGATGAGCTAACCTATATGGAGAAAGCATCCACTTTTCCTGTCTAGACATTTTTTCTTTACGTTTCATTTTTATCACTAAAATATAACACAAACAAGGTATCTATGATAATATTGCTTACTAAATACAATAGTATTACTTTTTCTTTTTTACTTATTCCATCTTGAAATACTGACAATTCATTATAAAATTTTGCAAACATTAATTTGAATTTTTGCTCAAGAGGATTATTTTCCTCTACAAGGTTTTCAAGTTTAAAATGATATTGTAATAATTCTTTAAGAACTAACTGTTTAAGTCTTACAATTGGTTTGGATTCCTCAGGAAGCATAAGTGTCATATCTATATCCTGAAGATATTCTTCTGAGATGAGGTTATATTTAATACTGAAAAAAACTGAATCTAGTAAAACAAGTAATTCAGTTATGGGTAGTGTTTTTAATTTCCTTTTATCATTGATTAAATCCTCTAGCTTCCTTTCTAAAGTAGGATCAGTTTCTTCTTCAGAGTTAATAATTTGTGTATCCTTTTGAATCCTCTTTCCCATCTGTTGTAGAATTTCTAACTTCTTCTCATTAGAAGAAAGGTGTAGTAAATTATCCAGTGTTTCTTGTTGCACGTAAATAGATTTTTCATGCTCTGAAAGCTTTAATAAGACAGAAAATTCATCCTTAATCCCCTTTAGCTTGATTTTCTCTATGAGGTTAAATGTTCTCACAATAAGCATATATTTCATTTCATTTGATATTTGAGCATATTTTGATATGTTCTTCAAATTTCTAATACACTTCTGAAAGTCACCTAACGAGAAGTATATCTCAAAGAGTAGATCTAGTAATTCTACTATTGATGCATCTTTAAATTTATCAGCTAAATCTTTACCTTTTTCAGCAAAAACTAATGCTTGTTCATAATTACCTAACGTCAGATGTATGTAGGATTTGGCATGATAAATAGCAATGAAGCTCTGCTCATCCTTAATTTGCTTACCTATGCCCTCTAATTCCTCTAATATTTCTAGTGCCTCATCAAAGTTGTTCTGAAGAACTGCTACTTGACTGAGCATTTGTTTTAACTTACCATATTCCTGTCCCATTTCTTCATATTTTCCCTCAGTTAGATGATGAACTCCTTTTAGTCCAAGTTCTATCACACTTCTTG
>MEHH01000021.1 GCA_001940755.1 Candidatus Heimdallarchaeota archaeon AB_125 | reverse complement strand
AGGAGTCTCCAAAGCTATGATTAAAGCCCTTAAAGCAGGTTTTCGAATTGCATCAAAAGATGGTGATAGGTATTTACTTCCAGCTGATTTCTTAATTGAAAATATGGAAATAAAAGAAGCATTTTATGGAAAGACAATTTCAGAGCATATACCAATCGAGAACATATCTAATTTTATTAATTCATAGAAATCTCATCAGAACGAACTAGCTTTTTTGTATTTGCCCCATTTTTTATCGAACACTTTTGGACCAAATACACTCAATCCCTTTTTTGATGTCCAAATCGCAGGAGCATCTTGAACAAATACTGATATCTCTCTATTTTCGTTGAAATCATTTTCCCATGGAGTAAGACCATAACCTGTTAGATTGTCCACTATATAGAACCCATCAGGACATGTCACGAAAGGTTCATTGTTTATCCAAGAAAGTAGATATTCATTTTGATACCATATTTTCAAATTAACACCTGCCTTCCCTAATGATTCAACGATTATCTCTCCAGATGTAAAACCTCCTTCTTCGATTCTAGAAAACTGTTTTACTCTGCCAGAGAATGCATGTTTTGTATTTGGCAATGTTTCTCTTATTGTTTCAATTGGATTAAGTTCTCTTTCATTAGCTTCTCTAACATTCTTTCCTAGCTTAATAGCTAATGAATAGGTATTTGGGATTACAGCTTTCTGAGCTTCTATTATAGTCATTGGACATCGGGCAACACTTACGGAACCACCTGATATATTGGATGCAGTTCGTGCAATAAGCTCTCCTCTTATGTCATCAACAGTCTTCTTGATAATTTGAACATCACCATACTGATTTACAATTGAAAATGGTGCAATAGGGATTCCTGCTACACGTGTTGTACTGATCGAAATCATTGGTTTACTTCTCCCACAACAATCACCATTAATTGCGACTTTTCCCATTTCTGCAGCAACCATCATAGGAACAACACTGTTATTGGGTCCCAATTCTGTAGCAACAAAGGCACAGAATTCAACATCTAAGAAATCTTCCAATTCTCTTACAGCTTCTAGCATAGGTTCTCTTTGAACTATTTCTCGATCTTGAACCAATAATTTATCTTCCTTAGTTATTCCTCCTCCTACCATACCAATAATACATATATTTTCATCTTGCTCGAAGTCATCTAGATTAGCGATAGTGAAGTTAGAACCCTTTTCATATACTCTATCGATGTTTTTTAATGCATTTATCTCACTTCCTCCCCCTCCACAAGCTAAAATCTTTGCTCCGATTACAAGATTAATTGCTTCCTGTTTTGATAATTTCCTAGACGACATTCTTCTATTTTTTATAAGAATGTGAAGGTTTTTATGCTTTTTCTGTTGAAATGGTCAAAACTAATGTGACCGGATGTGACACATTTGAGTACAAACGTAATTATTACTGAAAAAAAAGATGGAAGTCCTTATGAATCTATAAATAAGGTTGAGGGCTCTGAAACAATCACTTCAAAACATCCTGATTATATAATAGATGAATCAAAACTTGCAGGTGGATCTGCAGAGTTATTATTCTTTCCAAAGAATGAATCTGAAATTATTACTATAGTAAAAAAGATGAAAGAAAAAGAAATTCCAATAACAATTTCTGGTGGTAGAACTGGAATTGTTGGTGGTGCTGTTCCTTTTGGTGGTGCTGTTGTCTCAACAGATGAAATGACCAATGTTACAGGTTTTGGATATGATGAATCTAACCAAAAATACTTTGTTAGAATTCAACCAGGAATAACCCTAGACTCTTTGGATGATATTATTAAACACAAAGAAATCTCTGAAGAGCAAAATATTGGAGAAACAAGTTGGGTTACTAAATTCAAACAAGATTCGAAAACTTACATGTTTGCAGTTGATCCAACTGAAATGTCTGCAGCAGTGGGAGGCGCAATTGCAGCTAATGCCTCAGGCGCTAGATCCTATAAGTATGGTCCAATGAGACCATGGGTTAAGCGTATGAGAATTGTTTTAGCTAATGGTGATATTCTTGATATAACTAGAGATCAGTGTAAAGCTGAAAATGGTAAGTTCGTTATTGAAACAAGTGATGAGAAATTAGAAATTACTATTCCAAACTACCAAATGCCAAAAGCAAAAAATGCTGCAGGTTTCTATTCAGAACCTGGTATGGATGTAATTGAACTATTCATAGGAACAGAAGGTATGCTTGGGTTCATCACAGAAGTTGATCTGTGGATTATTCCAACAGTTGAAGGATTACCTACTGTAATGTTCTTCATTTCAGAAGAAGATGCAATAACTTTTGTTGAAAAACTTAGAGCTGATGAAGAATTAGATGTTGAATATATGGAATATTTCGATGAACATTCGTTCAATTTACTTAAAAGTAAGAGCGATACAACTCCTGCACTTGCAAATCTTAAAACTTTACCACCTGATATCAAAACAGCTGTTTTCTTTGAAGTAGTCAGTTCAGATGAGACTCTAGAAGAAGTAATTCTAAGACTAGAAGAAATTGCGGAAGAATGCAATTCTTCAATCGAATCCTGCTGGTCAGCTTTTGATGAAGTAGAACGTGAAAATCTAAGAATTATGCGCCATGCAGTACCTGAAACAGTTAATGGGATCATCGCTAAAAGGAAGAATGAGTATCCTGGAATTCACAAACTAGGAACAGATATGTCTGTTGAGCATAAACATTTCAGAGAAATGATGAATCTGTATAGAGAATCTTTAGAAGAACATAATCTTGAAAGCGCAACTTGGGGACATATAGGTGACTCCCACGTTCATGTTAACATACTCCCTAGAAATCTTGAAGAACTCGAATTAGGTAAAAAGCTTTACAAGAAATTTGCAAAGAAAGCTGTAGAGTTTGGCGGTTCAGTTTCAGCAGAACATGGAATAGGAAAAATCAAAGCTGAATATCTGGTTGTAATGTACGGTGAAGATGGCGTCAATCAAATGCGATCTGTTAAAAATGCATTAGATCCCCTCACACTCTTCTGTAAAGGTAACATGTTTGACTAAAAAAGGAAACAACTTCCTTTCTATTTTATTTTAATCTTAATTGAAAATTACGATAATAATACGAAAAGAATCTTAAATAGAAAAAAAGATCTATCAGAGAAGTTCCTTTAGGAACTGCCCTGTATATGATTCTTCTACTTTTGCTATCTCCTCTGGAGCTCCCTGAGCTATGACTGATCCTCCTTCAGATCCTCCTTCTGGACCTAAATCAATAACATGATCACTTGATTTAATGACATCTAGATGATGCTCAACAACAAGAACGGTATTCCCATCATCTACTATCTTGTTAAGACTAGTTAGAAGTTTTTGAATATCTTCCATATGGAGTCCTACAGTGGGTTCATCAAGCAGATAGAGGTTATTCTTCTTTCGTTTTATCTTCCCTAACTCTTTAGACAGCTTAATTCTTTGAGCTTCTCCACCTGAGAGAGTAGTTGCAGATTGACCTAGTTTTAGATATCCTAGCCCTAGATCATTCATCACTTTAAGCTTGTACGATATGGTATTATCGTGCTCAAAGAACTCTAAAGCTTCTTCAACAGACATGTCTAGAATTTCAGCAATGTTCTTTCCTCTGTACTTTATTTCAAGGACATCTCTATTATATCTTGCTCCGTTGCAGAGCGGACATTTGTTTCTTATGTCAGGCATAAACTGGAGATCTGTTCTCTTTTCTCCTTCTCCTTCACACTCTATACATCTACCGTTTTTATGATTAAAGCTGAAGTAACTAACTCCAAAATTTCTTTGTTTAGCAGCTTCAGTATCTTTAAACAGTTTCCTTATCTTATCGAAGAAGCCAACATAAGTCGCTGGGTTAGATCGAGGAGTTCTCCCTATAGGTGATTGATCAATATTCCTGATGTCTGATATGTTTTCTACTCCTTGTATCTCATCATGTTTACCTGCCATTATCCTCTTATCATAGAAGATAGAGTAAAGTTTCCTAAACAAGATGTCATGTATCAGACTGCTTTTTCCGCTACCAGAAACGCCTGTTACACTGACAAGAACTCCTAGTGGTATCTCAATATCTATGTTCTTTAGATTATTCTCTTTTGCGCCTAGAATCTTAAGCACTTTACCATTTGATGTTCTTCTTTCAGATGGCAAAGCAATAGTCTTTCTACCTGTTAGATATTGCCCAGTTAGGAACCTATTATCTTCCATTATTTCCTCAGGTTTACCTTGAATAACTATCTCTCCACCAAAACTTCCTGGTCCTGGTCCTATTTCTATAATTGTATCTGCATTCTTTATAGTATCTAAATCATGTTCAACAACCATGACTGTACAACCAAGATCCCTTAATCTTTTTAAGGTTCGAACAACTTTGTAACTGTCTCTAGGATGTAATCCAATAGTGGGTTCGTCCAAACAGTATAACATTCCAGTCATCTCAGAACCTATCGAGTTAGCTATCCTGATTCTTTGTGCTTCTCCTCCAGCAAGTGTATCTGCTCTTCTGTTAAGGTTGATATAATCTAGACCTATTTCTATTAGTAATTCAAGTCTCTTTATGCTCTCTTTGACTATTTGATCTCCTACTTTCTTATCTTTCTCTTCAAAAGTTACTTTCTTTATGAATCCAAGGAGTTCTTTCATGTCCATGTTTCCAAGTTCATAGATGTTCTTTCCGTTAACTGTTACGAATAATCTCTGGGAATTAAGTTTCTTACCTTGACAATCAGGACAGGGTCTTTCAGTCATGTGTCTTGTATAGAAGTTCTGTTCCGCTGAACCAGGTGTGGGGAGCGTTCCCTTTCTAGTAGCATGCCAGTATAATCTATTCGTCTCATTTAATAATCCCTCATAATGGGTTTTCCATCTTGATTCGTACCATTCTCCTTTTTGATTTTTTGTCCAATATGATATCTTCTCTCCCTTGTTTCCATGGAACATCATATCTCTGATTTCCTCAGGTAAATCTTTGTAAGGTGTATCTAAACTAAAGTTATAGTTCTTAGATAGTGTCATTACCATCCTTCGACCAGCATTAAAATGGCCTAATGCACCTTGACGAATTGACTTCTCTGGATCATCTATGAATAACTGTTTCTCAGCTTGAATCCTTACTCCTAGTCCTCTACATGTCCGACAAGAATTTTCAAGTATATTGGATGAGAAGTGATTTTGTTTCAACTCCCCCATTACTATATGATGGTCAGAACAACCATAGTTCTTGTAAAAACTGATAGTCTCTTTAGTTTCCACTGATGATTCCTTTATTTCAAAGAGTATATATCCACTCCCCAGCGTGAAAGCGTTTTCAACGGACTTCTTAAGATGATTGTAGATTCCATCTTCTACTATAATTTTATCTACTATTACTTCGATATGATGATTCTTGAATTCATCAAGTTCTATCTTTTCACTTATATCTTTGAACTTTCCATCAATTCGCACTTTCTTATATCCCTTTTCTCTTATCTCTCCGAATAAGACTTCATATTGTTCTCCATAAATCTTGAATACAGGAGCTAGTAGCTCTACCTCTGTTCCTTTAGGAAGTCTCTCTAACTTCTCTATCATGTGATTAGCTGTTTTAGTGACAATCTCAACTTCACAATAGGGACAATGGGCTTTACCTACTGTAGCATATAATAAACGAATATAGTTTGATATTTCTGTCATTGTTCCAACAGTAGAACGAGGATTGTGCATACTTCTTATCTGGCCTATAGCTATTACAGGAGACAGTCCTTTGATTGATGTAACATCTGCTTTAGGCATCATTGGTATACGCCTTTTAGAGAATGAAGACATTGATTCAAGCAACTTTCTTTGTCCTTCACTGAAGATGACATCAAACAGTAAGCTGCTTTTCCCACTTCCTGAAACACCTGTTATAACAGTAAGTTGATTACGAGGTATTTCTACATCAATATCCTTCAGGTTGTTTGCTCTTGCTCCCTTGACACTAATATTGTTAGACACTAGTCTTCCTCCTTCACCATGGATGGATCATAGAGAAATGAAGGTTCGTGCAGAAGAGGTTGACTTCTATCAGTTATCCGTTTTTCTTCTACAGAGTCTAATACCCATCCTCTTCTAACTATCTCTCTAAGATTGAGAAAAGGTAATCTTTGCCCAGATTTACTCTCAAGATACTCTCGTATTTCTTGTAGGGTTCTGAACTCTCCTACATCAGCTAGGTAGTCAAGAACTGGTTTATATGCGATTTCCATTCTTTCATCTAGATACTCCTCACAAGCTTTGATCATTTCAGTCATGTTCTCTTCAGTTTTCTTCATCTCACTAGCTTCAATGAAGACTTTATTGAAAACGGTAGGATTCAGCTTCAAAGCTTGTTGAATGACTTCTCTTAAAGGAATGATTCCCTCTAAGGTAACTTCAATCTGAGCTAAACAGCTAACCATCTGCATATAGAAACTATAACTACCATAAACGTCTCCAACGATATAAAGAAACTTACGAGTTTTATACATACTATAAAAAGCTCCTGAATAAAAGTTTAGTAACTGTATTTCTCTATCTTTAGACCCGAAGTAATTAGAATCTTTTATGTAGTCTCTTAAACTATCATCTGTTGTATACAGTATTTTTGCTTTAGAGAAAAATGAGTGATATTGTCCTCCTTGAATAATTCCTTCAAGGTGTCTTCTGAATCTATCTCTCTTCATTACAAAAGAATCAATAGTTATTCCTTCTTCTGTAAAGACTCTATGGGTAGCTGAATCTGCGTTGTCTTTAACAATAATCATAGTATCTAAGTTTGAGTCTTCACCTACATCATAATAGGCTAAACTTCCTCCAAGTACCACAGCTATAACGTAAGGATCGTGTTTAATCTTTTCTACATAATCTCCAAGAGCTTTCTCATAACGCGCTCTAATACTCGCTTTCTTTTCCTTACTTGCTTTGCTATACATAACTTAACAACTCTTTAGCGAGTCAGAGGGTTTCCATAAAGCACTAATAAATGTTTAGGTCATTGTCTAATTAAATTTGAAATTTGTAATTTAAATTTGGAAATCTTTGTATTTTCAAATTTGGGGCTTTTTAAACACACTTAAAATTAAATAATTAACTAAAATGTTTATTTAATCTTTACAAAATAATTTCTAAAGATTTTCCCAACAGCTCTTTAATGGAAAATAATTTCCTTACATTCGAAATGTAAATTGATAAAGGAAAATATTTTTTATCTTTAAAGCAACTCCTTTCATTTTTGCCATTAGGCGCTTAAACAATAGTTTTGCTCTTTTTCTCATTCTCAGATCTTGCTACTCAATCTTTTGCTTTTTACCGCGAAAAAGTGCTCTATGAGGTTTAGTTCTCCATTCTAGAGATGAACAGATATTGTTTAGGGAAGATATTCTCACTAGATGAGAAAATTTATAAGGGCTTTTACTTCGCTATGATTATGGAAGGCTATACCCTTACGAATTACGAGAAGGGTTTTGAGGAAGAACAAGCGAAAGTGGGTTATGAGGTGGCTAGTACCTGGAGTTTTGCTCACCAAACTCCATCTACATTACTCCGTGAAGTTTATTCCAAACCTGACTTCGATCCTGAGACTCGTCACTATTGTTTCAAGGATGGAAAAATGGTTGGTTATCTCACCTCGAAAGTCATAGAGCCCAAAGAAGATGGAAGAAAACGAGCTAGTCTCGTTTTCCCTTCTATCCTTCCTAATCATGAAGAAGCTACCGAGTTACTTCTCGAGAGAGCTTTTGATGTCTTAAAGAAGAAAGATATAGAAGTTGTTGAGACCTATGTCTCGGCTTTATCAGGAAATAACTATGATTTAGCTCACAAATGGGATTACAAGTATATTGAAGATTTTGATAACATAGTGTATATTCTAAATGGAATAGAAATTAAAGCTTCTCTGGAAACAGCTGAAGTAAGGAACTTTGATAAAGAAAACGATCTAGAGAAATGGCTTGCACTTGTTAAAGAATATGATGAACTCTCCGATGAGAGACTAGAAAATCTTGTTAAAGATCTTGAAAATGAAAGTGAGAACATAGTAGCTCATTTAGTCATTGAAGAACATGGGAAAATCGTCGGTACAACACTCATCTACAGAAATGAAATCAAACTGAATACAGCCAACTTAGCTTTTACTTATGTTACAGAAACTGAGTATTTGAAGAATCTTGCAGTAAAAGTGAAAGAAATTGGAAAAGAACAGAGTATTGATACATTCTTCATTTGGCTATATAGAGGTCGCTTGAAACTCAGGGAACACTTTGATGAACTTAACTTTAAGTATGGACAACCTAGTGCTTCCCTATTTGAGAAATATCTCAAATGAATTACGCGGACGCGATTAATCGCTGATGATCTTACATTAAGCAAACCAAAATGGGAGGGGGTGTTCTCTTCTACTCCTATAATTTATAATTGGAAAAAGTGCTATTCTTCAGAAGATTCTTCTTTTTCTTCAGTTGCATTTTCTTCTTCCTCTTCATCATCATCTTGTCCAATTAGTTTTTTGTACCCCTTAATCTTTCCTTCTTCACTAGTCTCTTCCAGAACAAGCACGTATTCCATACAACCTCTTGCTCTTTCTCTTCTCTGTATCATATCGTCAATATTGGTTGTAATATCTAAATGAATGACAACATCAGCTGCTTCAAGATTAAGACCTCTTCCACCTAAAGGTGTGAAGATTAATACATTGACATTACCTTCATCGAAATTTTTGAGAACAATTCGACGAGTATCTTCTGTACTTTGTCCTGAAAGATATTTCACTTCAGGAAATCCTAGGTTATTAAGTAGTCTAGCAAGATAATTTCCAAGTGCAATATATCTAGTAAAAACTAGAACTTTTGCTCCTCTAAATAGATGTTCATGGATGATATCAATAGCTGTATATATCTTAGGTTGAACTAAAGCGCGAGTAACTTTTTTTTCAGGATTTTCATATTTTGGTAAGTCTACTCTATAGGTTATTAGTTCCTTACTTGGTTCTAGAATATTCCGAAAGATTTCCTTGTTATCATCTTTTTCGATGTACTTCAAAAATTCTCCTGGGGTTGATTCTAGAAGCAACAATCTTGCATGACTAAATTTGAAAAGCCTTCTAAAAGCTACAATCAAATTACTCTTTGCTTCAGCATCCTTTACTTCATACTTACCAAGTTTTGCTGGAAAATTACTTAATCTCTCTAACCTCTCTAAAGCTCCGCTATAAGATAATTTAATGATTTCCAAGCGAGAGAGTTTTTCATCAAGTATCTTTTGAATAGTTTCTATTGGTTTAGTTAGCTGTGTTGAAATTTCTTTATCAATTTTAATGTAATCTTCTCTTCGTATATTGTGAATCTTAGTAACTGTTTCATATGGTGAAAGATCTAGTCTTTGCATCATCATTGTTTCTTTTCCTAATAGACGCAAGATAGCATTAGCTTTTTGTCCATCTCTTGTTCCAGTTAATCCAAGAATTGGAAAAGCATTCCCCTTCTCCCTTAATTTAAATAACATTTCGAAATATTTACTTAATCTAAACCCAGACATATCTCTAGCTAGAACATCTGTAGCTTCATCAATTACACAAATATCGATATTTTCTAGAATATTAATCTTCAACTTAGTTTTGATTTCAAAATAATCATTCATAAGCGCTGTAATAGGAGAAAATATAACAGTCGAAGCTTCATACATTTTGCTTTTTTGTCTAAGACTTAATCCTTTACCGGTTGGATCATAAAGATAACCTAGATTCTCAATATAACCAAACTTTTTACCCATTTCCAGAGCTTGACGACAACGTAATCCTGCTGCCTCACGGGCAGATGTGAAAATAAATTTAGCATTCTCTTTCTGTATTTTAACTGCTAAAAATGATAAGAGAGCGATAATTGTTTTACCTGTTCCGTAAGGGTAGTTTAGTAGTATAGACCTATCAGGCAGAACATCAATTATCTCATCAACTGCTGATAGCTGATAATCTCTTTTCTCAATTGTTAGGTTCTCTAGTTTTTCTTCAAACTCTTCTGGTAAGTTCATCCCTATTCAAGATAGATGAACTCTACCATTTTAAAGAATTTCTAAAACTTCGTTAACTCTATTTTTCAGCTTCTTCAGATTTCTCTTTGATGAATTTAGAGATTTTTTCAATAACATCTTTAGGAATCATTGCTTCTATATCCTTTCCATCAAAAGTAGTATCAGATTTAGCTTCTTTAGCAAAGAAGCCACCAATTTTCTTCATCCAGTCTGTTTCTTCATCTTTCTTCTTGTCTTTCTTCTTTCCAGTAGCACCTGTAATTATTAATCCAATGATAAAGAGAATGAAAATTCCAATGAAAAGAGGAACATAGAAGAGTGCAAGAGTTGCTATTTGACTCACTAATGTGGGACTGTCCCAAGTGACTATTCCCCAAATTGTGAATGTAAACCAAGATCCAAAAAGACCTAGGAATATTAGACTTCCTATAAGTTTTCCAATTTTGCCCATTTTTACACCTTTTATTATTTCAGTAGATTTAGTTTATCTATATGTATATTTAAAGATTATACATAAAATCTATATAATCGCTAATAAAATGCTATCTACTCCTTAAACAGGATTTTCTTTGAACCATTGGACAGTTCTTTCAAAAGCTTCCTCTTTGGAAACTATAGGTGTATAACCAAAATCATTTTCAGCTTTGTCACTTACAAAAGTGTGATCAACACAGGTTTGAATGACTGCAAATCTATTGAAATTAGATTTTGGAGCAAAAATCTCTGCAAAAATGGCTAACACATATGCAAGTTTGTAGGGTATTGATTTTTTTGGTACTGGCAGGTTTAAAGCCTCAAGGTATGGTTCCATAAAAGTAAAAAGATTATTTGCTGGTTGATGGTCTGCAATGAAATAACACTCTCCTGCAACTTTAGATCCAGGATACAAATTTTTGGCAGCCAGAATATGCGCATAAGCTGCATTCTCTGAATATACATGACTGAAACAAGCAGTACCATTTCCTAACTTTATATTGCTCTTGCTCTGTGCAATTTTAATTATATTAGCTATATGATATTTATCCCTTGGTCCATACATGCCAACTGGTCGTAGAGAGCAAGTTAGTAACCCATTTTTTCCATTTACTTCAATTGTTTCCTTTTCTGCAATGATTTTAGTTCTTGAATAATGATCCTTGGGCATTTTAGCAGGATACGGTAGGGATTCATCTCCATAGATAATAGGTTTCTTCCCATCAACAACAACATCTAAGGTACTTGTATAGATAAGTCTAGAAACATTGAACTTGATACAAGCATTAATCACATTCCTATTTCCAATTACATTTACATCATCATACATGTGTTTAGGTGTATTAGGATCCCAGATTGTTGCTGCAGTTTGAAAAACAGTATCAATGCCTTCACAAGCTTTTTCAACATCTTCATGGTTTCTGATGTCCCCAACAATTGATTCGACACCATTAACACTGACTGGTTCTAAATCGAGTACCCTCACAAAATTTTCCTTTAGGTGTAACTGTAATACAATTTCTAAACCCAGCATTCCAGCTCCACCAATTACTAAACACTTTCCTAAATCAATTTCATTTTCTGACATTATCTACACATTCCTACCATGAGACTGTAATTGCTTTTTCTGGGCACCCTTCGACACAATTCATACAATGAGTACAGAGAGAAAGATAAACAGGAGTTATTCTCCAAATCTGAGGATCATAATGGTTATCATTTTCAAATTTCTCAAGAGATTGATGTAATAAGAAAAGAGCAGGTTCACATACTTTCATGCAGATAGCACATTCTCTTGGATCAATTTTATTGCCATCTCCGCAGACGGAATAATCTATTTTGATTTTAGTTTTACCCAAACTAATTCCTCCCTAGTATTTTCCAGCTAAAGTTGGAATAACCTGTCTATCTATAATACTCAAAGCATCAAATCTACATGCATAAACACATACACCACAACCGTAACACTTCGAATGATCGATTTCTGAACGTTTAGTATCTTCATTAAAATTTATAGCTCCAAATTGACACATTGTAATGCATCGTTTACATCCTTGGCAATTATCAGGATTGTTTTCAACCAAATATTCTGCCATGAAGATTGATTTTATCCCAAAATTTAATCGAGGTCCGAAACCTGCACATTCTGGTGTTTTACATGCACAAAGGTTGTTGATGTAAGGATAAGCTCCATACCAAATAGTACCAATATATCCTTTCTGATTAAATTCTGTAAACTTCTCAATTGCTTCTTCCTTGGTTAATCTATACTTACTATCTTCAGGTTCAGGAATAAATCGAGGTAATTTATCTATAATGTCGCTCATTATTCCAAAGTTAATGCAGCAAGCTTCTTTTTCAGCTCGTGTTTGGAATCTGCACATGCAATATTTCATGATGATAGTGTTCTCGTCAACACAGTTCTCTAAAATGGCGATTGCATCATCAAGAGGAACAACTTGACCTATATGTCCTTCTGCTTGAAAAGGATTAAATTTCGATTTCTCGGAATGCAACATCTTCTCAGCAAAATATTTAGTAATTCTTCCTATAATCGGAATTTTAATCTTGTAACCTAAACCTACAGCACTGAATCCTGCTAGTTTTCTTACTTGCATCGATTCAAAGGTTTTGTATTGTTCAAGTAAAAACTCTTTGAGAAAATCTTCATCTATGTTTATGTCATCTAAGACTTCAGTAGTATAGTTTCTAGCATTAAGATACCACTTTCCAGCTGTTCCATGTTTTAAGCAATGATCACACATTAGCCATCACAAAATGAAGATACTCTTTTTCGAGATGGAAATGCGCTATATATAAAATTTAACCAGAAGAACTCTATCCAAAAGTAAAAATGTATTTCCAAAATATTAGAATTGTTTCTGACTTAATCCAAATTCATAAAGAATTTCTCTTACTAAAACTAAGTCAATTCTATATTTTAAAGCGATTTGTCTATTAGTCAGACCTCTGAGTTTTTGGAGGATTATTTCAGGTAGAACTTCAATATTTTTCGTTCTGTTTCTCACTGATGAAACATTAACACCAGAATTTCTAATCAGTTTATTTAATTGTTTTTCTGAAATATCTAAGAATATCGCTATATACTCGTTATCATATCCCTTATTTTTCATCTGAATATATCTAGATATTGCAACAGTTTCTCTGTCTTTTTTATTAAGAATCAAACCTCTATCTTCTAGAACCTTTCTCACAGTATAGTAGGTCAAACCAAGCTCTTTAGCAATTTCATGCTTTGTTTTTCCCTTATTGAAAAGCTCCTCAATGTCGCTGTGCTTCAATTTGTGATAATCTGCAATTGTACGAGTTTCAATTCTATTTTCTTTAAGAACTTTTGATATAGTATGTCTATTCAACTCAAGTTCTTCAGAAATTTCATAAGTAGAAAGACCATCTTCATACATTGCGATGATTAATGCGTCTCTTTCTGTTAATGGTACAGTACTTAATACATCTTGAAACTCTTCTTCTAGTACTGTATCATCTCCTCTATTATCAGGAACCATCTTCATCACACTTTGGTTTTTCTACTTACTAGTAATAAGCTATTCTATACTACTGTGAATAAAGGAATCATTATAGTAATAAAAAGATTATTGCTTTTTTCTAATGATTAGAATGAAACTGTTAAGATCTTGAAAACATAGATTTTAAGGTGTGTAGCTACTAAATTCATTTAGTGGATTTTCTCCATATAAAAGTTATAGGAAAAAATTTTATAGCATCATTTCTATTGATTTTTTTTACAGATAAAATATATAAACTAGATTAACCTTCTCGGGAATATGTCTTATTTTGGAAGAATTAAAGAAAATTATAGTAAAGCAAAAAACCGTGAAGGTTTTTCTTATTATGATTAAACTTCAACAAATTTAAATGTTATATAACGATAATCTAGCTATATATCATTCAAATCTCAGGAAGTGATTACTTGACTACAGAACAAGATGCAGTTAAATTCTTTCTCGAATATAAACCAAAATACAAAATTTTTCATGAACTCATGAATAGAAGGATGAGAAACGTTCTTCTTGTTTCTAGTATCTATGATAGTTTCATGCTTGAAGAAGATGGGAGATTATCAGATCAAATTTATGAAGAATTTCAGAACCTAAATCTACGAACACTCCCTAGAATAACTCGAGTATCTTCTGCAAACGAAGCTTTGGATTTGCTAGAAGAAAAAGAGTTTGATTTAGTAATTACAATGAGAAGATTAGGTGATATGGATGCTTTTTCTTTTGGAGCAAATGTAAAAGAAATTCAGAATATTCCTGTAATTCTATTATTAAATAGTGTTGTAGAAATTAAGTATCTTCCAGAATATAGCAAACGAAAAGGCATAGATCGAGTTTTTGTTTGGAATGGTGATAGTAAGATATTTATTGCAATAATCAAGCATCTTGAAGACAAGTTCAATGCTGATTATGATACTGAGACTGGGAATGTGCGTGTCTTTATTTTTGTTGACGATTCAACTCGATTTTATTCTCTTATGCTTCCAGAGGTTTATGGAGAAATTATGAGACAAACACGCCGCTTAATCACTGAAGGTACAAATGATTTCCAAGATCTCCTGAAAATGAGAGTAAGACCAAAAATACTTCTTGCAGAAACATATGAAGAAGCTGTTTCCTATTATGAACGATATAAAGAATATGTCATGGGAGTTATTTCTGATGTTGAATTCCCTCTTGATGGAAAATTAAATAAAAATGCTGGATTTCTTTTTGCAGAAAGAATAAAAGAAGAATTACCTAACTTACCAATTGTTCTCCAATCAAGTAAGGATTTCTATAGAGAGCAAGCTGAAGAGATGGACTGTTTTTTTATCCATAAACGTTCTCATGGTATGATGTGGGATCTTAGGAGATGGCTTTTGGAATATGTGGGATTTGGAGATTTCATATTCAAAGATCAAGATGGCAATATTTTTGGACATGCCACTGATGTTATTACCTTCTTCAAACAATTACCTGATGTTCCATTGGAGTCTTTAGTATATCACGGAAAAAGTGATCACTTCTCCAATTGGTTGCGTGCAAGAGGAGAATTCGAAATTGCAGAAAAATTGAAACCTCGAAAGGTTTCCGAATTCACTCAGATTGAACTTAGAGCCTTTTTAATACAAACAATTAACGATATTGTTATAGAAAAAACACGAGGCATTATTAATGATTTTTCACGTGATAATTATCATCCAGAAATTCTGTATTTGAGGTTACGACCAGGATCATTAGGAGGAAAAGGAAGGGGGATTGCATTTTTAATGTTCCTCCTCAACTCTTTCATGATTAAAGATGAATTTCCTACAATAAATATCGAGATACCAAAAACCATTGTAATTGGTACAGATGAGCACGATACATTTATGGAAGATAACAATCTGTATGAGATCGCTTTATCGAATACCTCAGATAAAAAAATTAAGAGAAGTTTTGTAGATGCAAAGCTCTCTAAAAGCCTGAGAAGTGATTTGGATTTTCTTCTGAAGAATATAGATGGTCCATTAGCTGTTCGTTCATCAAGTCTTCTAGAAGATTCAGCTTATCAGCCATTTGCAGGTATTTTTGATACTTACATGATTCCTAATAATCATGAAAACAAGAAGGAAAGACTTGAACAGCTTTGTACTGCAATAAAACTAGTTTACGCATCACAGTTCTTGAAACTTGCAAAGTCTTATGCGGAAGCTATCCAACAAACTGTTGAAGAATCAAAAATGGCTGTAGTTATACAAAAAGTAGTTGGTAAAGAAAGAAACAATCATCATTATCCAGATTTTTCAGGAACTGCAGCATCATATAACTATTACCCCTTTGGAGACTATATGAAACCTGAAGATAGAATCGCACATCTAGCTTTAGGTCTTGGTAAAACAATAGTTGAAGGTGAATCTTCAGTACGATTCTGTCCAAAATACCCGAAACTAAACTATCACTCAACACCTGATTTATTGTTAGATCAAAGTCAAAAATACTATTATGGAGTTGACTTAACTAAAACTGAATTTGATATTTTTGATGAAGATCCGTATATCAAGCGATTACATCTGGGAGATGCTATTAAGGAGGGAACCTTATCTAAAATAGCTGATCGTTATAATTTCGATTCAGGAATTTTGGAGGATGGTTTCTATGGTGAGGGTTCCCCTGTTATAACATTCAGTCAACAATTGAAATTCGAAACAACACCTTTAGCAAAATTGTTAGCGAGAATTTTAGCAATAGGAGAAAGAGCTTTAGGATCCTCAATAGAGATTGAATTTGCTGGTAACTTCAGCAATTCAAAGAAAGAAATGGATCAGTTCTATATATTGCAAATTCGTCCATTCTTACAACAAGAAGCACTTTTAATTGAAGATTTTGAAGTAGTGGATGTAAATCAAATTCTAGCTTTTTCATCTCATGTCTCTGGAAATATGCTACGAAAAGATATCAAAGATATAGTATGCGTTAAGGCAGAGAAGTTCGATAAAACTAAGACTCTAGAAATAGTAGAAGAAATTGATTCTATAAATGCTCAACTAATAAAAATGAAACGTCCCTACTTGTTAATCGGGTTCGGTAGATGGGGGACTGCTGATAGATTCTTGGGAATACCAGCCAAATGGAGTAATATTAGTGGCGCAAAAACAATAATAGAAACTTCTATGGAAGATTTTACAATTGATTTTTCTCAGGGTACTCACTTCTTTCATAATATAGTGACAGCTAATATAGGGTACTTCCATATTAAACACAAATCTAGAAAACATAAGATTGATTGGGATTGGATAAATAACCAAAAGCCAAAAACTGATTTAGAATATGTGAAACATATTGAATTGAAAAATCCTTTGACTGTTAGAATAGATGCTCAGCAGCGAGAGGGAATGATATTAAAACCTGAAAAATAAGAAAAATCATCGATGGAAAATCCATCGAATTGTTATATTTTACCAGTGTCCATGTAAGATCATAGCATTAGCTACTTTCTTGAAACCAGCAATGTTTGCACCTAAAACATAGTTACCAGGTTCACCATATTCTTTGGATGCATCATAAGCCATCTTATGAATATTTACCATAATTCTATGTAAGCGTTGATCTACTTTTTCTCTATCCCAAGAATCGAAACTGAAGTTTTGTGCCATTTCAAGACCTGAAGTAGCAACACCACCAGCGTTTGCGGCTTTTCCAGGACCAAACAAGATTTTATTTTCTAGATAAACATCAATTGCTTCAATAGTAGAAGGCATATTTGCTCCTTCAGAAACTACAAAACAACCATTATCTACCAGTATTTTAGCTTCATTACCGTCAATTTCGTTTTGTGTAGCACTTGGAAAAGCAACATCACAAGCAATTTCCCAAGGTTGACCACCTTGTTTATACTCGACACCAAATTCTTCGGCATATTCTTTGATTCTTCCTCTTCGTACATTCTTGAGTTCAAGAACATAGGCTAGTTTCTCTCTGGTTATACCATCTGGATCATGAATATATCCACTTGAATCAGAAAGAGTTACTACTTTACCTCCAAGATCTAAAACTTTCTCTGTTGTGTATTGGGCAACATTTCCAGATCCGGAAACAACGCATGTCTTATCCTTAAGGTCGTCATTTCTGGTTTTTAGCATTTCTTGTGCAAAATAAACTGAACCATAACCAGTAGCTTCTGGTCTTATTAAGGAGCCACCATATTCTCTAGATTTACCGGTTAAAACAGGTACAAATTTTTGAGTTATCTTCTTCCATTGTCCGTAAAGATAACCAATTTCACGGGCACCTACACCAATATCTCCAGCTGGAACGTCTACTCTTCCATCAATGTGTCTGTATAATTCAGTCATAAAAGATTGGCAAAAGTGCATTACTTCATTATCTGTTTTACCTTTTGGATCGAAATCAGATCCTCCTTTACCACCACCCATTGAAAGTCCAGTGAGTGAGTTTTTGAAGATTTGTTCAAAACCTAAGAATTTAATGATACCTAAATTGACACTAGGATGAAAACGAATACCACCTTTGTATGGACCAATTGCAGAATTGAATTGTACTCTCATACCTCGGTTAACTTGTATCTCACCTTTATCATCAACCCAGGGAACTCTAAACATAATAATTCTTTCAGGTTCTGTTATTCTTTCGAGGATTTTGT
>MEHH01000020.1 GCA_001940755.1 Candidatus Heimdallarchaeota archaeon AB_125 | reverse complement strand
TTCAGATAATTTACAAATTCACCTTTGCTTCTGTTTTTTAGATGAGGATTTGTTTGTTTTTGATTAGCCAAACTAGAAGGTTTTCTGTCTCTATAATCATGAGCTGGATAAACAATTAAATCATCTGGTAATTCTCTAAAACGATTGAGAGTTTCCCAATGAACAGCTGGATCTCCTCCAGGAAGGTCATCTCTCCCAGCTCCGCCATCATCTAGAAAAAGAGCATCACCGGTGAACAATTTATCTTCAAAAATTAGGCTAATGGAATCTCTAGTATGACCATTACTTTCTAGAACATCAAGTGTGAAATCATCTAGTTCTATTTTATCTCCATCCTTTACCCTTATTGTTACACATTGAGATGGAGCGTTTTCGTGCATAACATACTCACAATCTGTTCTATCTTTTAATGCAGCTGCTCCTGAAATGTGATCAGCATGAGAATGAGTATCGATGATAATTTTGAGCTTAAGATTTTTTTTATCTAGATACTCAATATAATCATTCACATGTTCTAAAAGCTAATTACTCTTGTGCTCAAGATTTAGATGCTGCGTGGATACCTGTAGATGCTCCTTCTTGTGAAGTTAAAGGGACATTGGAAGTTAATGTTAATGAGCAACAAGTTGAGGTCATTTCAGCAGAAGAACTTTATGATAAACTAAAAACTGGACAAAATCTATTAATGATTGATGTCCGTGAACCGATTGAATTGAGAATGAAAATTGGTCATATCAAGGGAGTGAAAAACATCCCGATTGGAAGACTAATACCTAAATTAATTGAGCTTGATAGTCTGAAAAATCAAGAGATAATTCTAGTTTGCAGATCAGGTGCTCGAGCATATACAGCAGCTCAAATCATGAAAAAGGCAGGATTCAGAAGACCCCTTGTGTTGAACGGTGGAATGTTAGCGTGGAATAGATTGTGAGAAAATCTGGTAAATCATCCATATTCGACATTCTCATCTTTAGGTATAAATTCTGGTAAGCCTCTATAATTTGTGATAAGAAATTTTACTTGACCTCTATGTGCATGTTCATGAGCGAAGTAAACTTCAAGTAGATCAATATATGGTAAATCTTGCCCCCAAGGTGCTCTAACTATCTGCAGAAAATCCTCTTCAGTCATTTTTTGAAAGATCTCTAAGGATTTCTTCTCTACAACTGGATATAATTCCTTTAACTCTTTCATACTTACATGTTCAAGCTCTTCTAGTCTGAAAAATATCTTTCCAACCCATTGTGCACGTACACCAAATGGGTGTTGATCTATTGAATCGTCAACACTCTGTTGAATGTATCTAATCTCGGAAGCTAACATATGACGAAGTAACTCATCGATGGACCACTGGTGTTCTGATGGTCTTTTAATAAACCAATCTTGATTGAAGGAAGGATCAGACAAATCTTTCCAAACTGTATCGCGAAAATCTAGAAGCAATTTGTATCTTTTGATAATCAAATCTGGTAAATTCATTTCATTCATTTTAAATATCTTTTTTTGTAATAAAAGTTTTGTTAAGGCTCAAAATTTATATTCTTAGTGCGAGTAAGAACCTTATTAGAACTGCTAAAATAAGGAAATTCTTCAAAATTGTTTTTTTTGTAAAAGACATAGTGTTATAATCAGTTAATGAGAGTTTGTTGCCATATGAAAAGACTTGGAGGAATATAGGTGGGGCAAAACACACTAATTGTATTCGAAACATATTACGGGTCAACAAAACAAGCAGCTAACAGAATTGCTAAAATTCTAGCTGAAGATTTCAATCATGATGTCACAGTACATAATATCAGTAAAGACCAAAAACATCCAGAGATTGAAAATTATGATAACATAATAATTGGTAGTTGTATTTACAATGGCTCTTGGGCTAGTCATGCAGAAAATCTACTCAACAAAAGCTTTGATGGCAAGAACGTTGGATTATTTGTCTGCTCCATGTTTGCTGGAGAAAAATCTCTTTACAGGAAAGCATATGTTGCTTATCTTGAAACACCATTGGAGAAACATCCTCATGTTAAACCAATAGCCATGGAAGCTTTTGGTGGAAGAGTTCCAAATAAAGAATATCCAGAACAATGGGCAGAAAATGTTGCTAGCAAATTGCCAGAATTCACAACAGATAATCGAACAATAGATCGAGTAGAAATTTGGGCAAAAGAATTAGGTGCAAAACTAAAAGACATACTTGTTACAGAAACAACTACTATGTGAACTCACTCTCCTTTTTTTCTTTTTCATTTGGTTTGGTTTATTAACGTGCATGTACAATTTTACTTAGAAATGCACACACACAGAAATAAACATACACCAGGCGTATTTGCCTCAGTAATGTTTCTAGTATTAGGCGTAATAGTCTTCTTAGGATTCTATACAGGTTTCCTTAGATTCTGGAATTGGCCATTCATCCTAATAGGGCTAGGGGTATTGTTCATTATAATCACTGGTTCTTCAAATTCAAGAAGGAGAAGAGTTGAACATAGAGCTACTTATCAAGTTGAACAAAGGGTCAAAGAACCTTATGTACCAACAAAGAATCCTTTCTTTGAAAGAGAAAAGAAGGAACTTGAAAGACAGGAAATTGAAAGACAACCTGAAATAGTCTTTCAACCTATTAATGAACCAGTCTTCTGTACCTATTGTGGGATGAAGATGCAACAAAAAGTAAGATTCTGTTCAAACTGTGGAAGTCAGTTAGAGTAATCTTACTTTCTTTTTTGAAGCTTCTAAAATAATTTTATTTCACTTTTAGTTTCTCAACAAGATTTTCTGTTTTGAATTTATAACCGTCTCCACCTCTATACTTCTTAAATCCCATTCTCTTATTTATAGAAAGCATAGCTTCATTGGATTCAGCATTTCCTGTAATGATTCTTTCAACTTTTGGATAATTTTCTTTAATGTGAAAAATCATCTTAGCTTTCAACCATTTACCTAGTCCTCTACTTCTATATTTTGGACGTACTCCAGTTAGTCCTTGATGCAATCTGTCTCCATTTCGTGGATCATAGAAGATATCAGTTAATCCTGAAATGCTGCCGTCTTCTTCTCTTGTATACATGGCATAAGCACTTTGTCCTGTTTCTTTGTTTCTCTTCTCTAATTTTCTCCATGACCTTCTATCGATGTTTGCTCTTCTTTCAGTTTCACCTAATGGTTGCATGTTTAGAGCTTCTGTATACATTTCTACAAATTCGTCTAGTATCTCTTCAGGGCAGACATTCTGAAACTCTTCAATAGTTACACTTGGTGCTCTTTTTGGGCCTTCATCTATCCACTTTTGCATCAATTCCCAGTCAACATCTTCCAGTTCTAATCTGTTTTCTGCTCCTTCTATGGTTAATTGTGCTCCATAGTGTTCAAGAAAAGCTTTACCTGAATCTTGATCTGTTCCAAGTTCAATAGTTGTTCTATCATGAGCTTGAACTTCCTTAACTAGTATCTTTAGTAGTTCTGTACCTATTCCTTTCCGTCGGTAATCCTTCAGAACACTAAGATTGATGTTTGCAATATGTTTATTTTCCTCATATTCAGCTGCTGTCTCTTCAGAAACACCGAAACCTGCCCACCCAACTATCTTTCCTTCTGGAGTATAAACTAACCATCGTTTTACTATAAGATCTGGAATATCTGCTTTTTGGCGTTGAATGATTCCCTCTCGATTAGGTAAAGAGTCATCTGGATTTGTCTCTTTCCAATTTGATTCTACAAACTCGAAATATCCTTCCCAGAAGTCATCTGGTACTTCTTTAGGTTTGTATTCTTTAATTTTAAATTCCATAATAGTTATTGCATAATCAAACATTTATAAGAAATTGGAAAAAAGAGAATTATTGATTCAATCCTAGTTTCTTTACAAGATCTTCTATTTTGAACTTGTACCCCTCCCCACTCTTATACTCTTTATATCCCATTCTTTTATTTATGGATAGCATGGGAGCATTTACAATAGCGTTTCCAGTTATAATTCGTTTAACTTCAGGATAAGTATCTCGAATGTGAATGATGTTATATGCTTTTAGCCACTTTCCCAATCCTCTTCCTCTAAATTCAGGACGAACACCTGTAAGTTCCTGACGGAGCTTATATCCCTCTCTAGGATCATAATAAAATTCAGTCATTCCAGAAATTCTTCCATCTCTTTCTCGAGATATTAGAGTTTGATGAATCCATCCTTCTTCTCTATTCTGCTTCTCGTATTCTCTTCTTAGTTTTCCATCTATATTAGTTCTAAATTCAGATTCACCTTGAGGTGCCATATTAACTGCTTCTGTAAACATTTCACAAAATTCTTCTAAGATTTCTTCTGGGCACTCTATGAAAGATTCAAAAGTAACAGCTTCATTTCCTTTTTTCCCCTCATCTATCCAAGAATGCATTAAATTCCAATCAACATCTTCCATCTCTAGTCGGCTTTCTGCACCAGCTATAGTAAATGTAGCTCCATATTTATTGAGGAAAGCTCTACCTGTGTCATGATTTGTACCAGTTTGAATTGTTGTTCTCCCGTAGGTTTGAGCTTCTTTGGTCAATGTTTTTAGTAAGTCTGTTCCAATTCCTTGTCTCCAATAACCATGTAAAACGTATAAACCAACCCAACAAATGTACTTGTTCTGTTCATATTCTGGTGATGTTTCTGCTGGGGCCCAAAACCAAGCATTACCTATAATCTTATGCTCAGAAGTAAGAGCAGCAAAGAACTTATTGTAACTATGAGTATGATCTGCCATATGACGCTGAATCAATGCTTCTTTGTTTGGTGGAGGGTCATTAGGATCGTGAAACTTATAATATTCAACCTCATACTCATGAAGTCTGTCCCAGAATTCTTCTGTTTGCTCTTTGGATTTATACTCCTCAATTCTGAACTCCATAATAGCTGCTGTGTTATTCTGCATTAATAAGTTTTAAGAATAAAGTAAATTGTAATAAGAATTATCTTTTTTAAAGATGATTCTCTTCTATATTCACCAAAGGAAGTTTTTTCTTGAAGAATCAATCGAGGTCTACCTGCTTTACTCTATCAATTCTACTGATGCTAATTGCTTGTTTCAGCTTTCAACAAAGTTTCACTATAGATACATTTGCTTTGGATTCATTTCCTTCCAATATCATTCTGTTTATTGGAGATGGAATGGGATTGGAACAGATCTATTTTGGACAATTAGTTGAGTTCGGTTTTACAAATTCTTCAAGTATTCTTTCTTTTCCTTACACTACTACTGTTTCAACAGTCAATATAGATGGAACAACAACGGATTCAGCAGCTGCTGCAACAGCAATAAGTACAGGTGTGAAAACAACGAATGGTCGTATTGCTACTAATTGGAATGCTAAAATGGATTTAACAACTATTCTTGAAATAGCTCAACAAAATGGATATGTAACTGGTCTTGTAGCAACTTGTCATCTAACTCATGCAACACCAGCAGCTTTTGCAGCTCATGATTCGAGTAGAGGACACTATCAGGAAATTGCTGCAGATTTTTCTCAAACAAATGTTTCTGTTATGCTGGGAGGAGGATATGAAGAGAAATATATTGGTCATTATATTTCTGAGTTTGAAGCTTGGGGATATGAATTTGTTCAAAATAAAACAGCTCTAGCTAGTGTAGCTGATACTCCTGTTTTAGGATTGTTTACTGGAGGATCCTTTCCTCCCCTGAATACTATGTTGGAGAATTCTACAATCCCAACTTTGAGTGAAATGACCATAAAAGCTTTTGATTTACTTAATTCAACAGAGCAACCTTTCTTCCTTATGATAGAAGGATCTCAAATAGATTGGGCAGGTCATGATAATGATCAAATTTATCTTGCTCATCAGATTATTGAATTTGAAAATGCAGTTAGGTATGCAAAAACATTAGCAGAACAAAATTCTGACTGGCAAGTGTTAGTTACAGCTGATCATGAGACTGGTGGTTTTTCAGTTGAAGATTATTCCTTCCAAACAACAATACCCCTTGATAATGATTCATTTACTGAAAAGTTGAATAAACGAACTGCTAGAGCTCAAGAAGTAGAGGTAGATTGGAGTACTGGAGGACACACAAATACAGAAGTGATTTTAGCTGGTATAGGACCATTTACTGACCAAATATTGGATGCTGATCACCACATAGATACATACTCCATAATGCGTCAAGCAATAGATGGTGAAACAGATCCAATTGGTAGTGGTTTTTACAAAGGACATCTCCCATTATATGTTAAGTTTCTTATAGGATTAGCGAGTGCAGCAATGATAGGTACTGGTTCATATTTTATCTTGAAAAATATCATAAAAATGAAGAGAAAAGGGAATAGGAAAATGGCTTAAAGCTGCAATGTTGCTGAAAGTAAGAGAGCTGTATCCTGATGTGAAAACTGTAAGAACAGAAAATGTAACTACTAATGCTCCAATGCTTTCTATAAATAACAGACTTGGATTTAAATTCTACAGAGAATCAATTGAAGCTCAAATAAGTTTAGATAAAATCAGGCAATACTTGAAAAGTAAAAAAACAATTCTCTAGAGAGTCAAATTATCTATTCTCTTGTTTTATCTTTTTTCTCAAGAGATCTACCATGGGTTTAGTATGTGTATTTTTGTTGGTTTCAAGGTTAATATAAACTGAATTCTTCATAACCTCTCCTATTTTCTTAGTTAGATCAGCTTCATGCATTTTATCTTTCTCAGCTGCAACCAGAAGAATGTCGTTTTCAACTTTTTCATAGACACTCCACCATTTCCAGAAAATGAAATATATACTTACTTTTTTCCATTTACGTGAATCAGCTTCATTCATAACTCTGATATACTTTGCAGCTTGTTCTGGATTTTCTGATTTACTTCTCTTTAACCATCTTTTTACGATAGGTTTAACCAGATTCATAACCCAGTGTGGAACAAAAGGAATAAAATATCTCATCATTTTAGGTAGATCAATCTGTATAGCTGGTGCAACAAGAACATTAAGTGCTGCAGTGAATTTTTTCTTGCCAAAACCGTCAGCAAGAATACCTGCTCCAAAACTAGAACCTAAGATAATTAATTTGTCTTTATCCAAATCTAGTATTTGTAAAATTTCTGCAATATCTGTTGAAAGTCTATCAATATTATTCTTAGTTTTTTTAGCTAATTTACTCGACCCCTTCTCTCTGGTTTCAACATATACAATATCAAAATCCTTCATTGCTTCAATCAAGACTTCATCCCATCCCAGAACAACTGAACCCCAGCCTGCTACCATAAATAGAGTATATCCATTCATTGTATTTTCTGGAGCATAAGTCCTTAGTATTCTAAGTTGTGTTGAATCCGACATTGTAAGAAATTCAGTTTCTGCGAAGTCCTCATATTTAGCACGTATATAAGATTTATATCTATTTTTCACTTCAGCAGACATTTCCTAATATTAGTCTTCTACATATATAATATTGTTGTTTAAAAAAGAAAAAAGAAGGATTAAATCAGATAGAATAGATTAATTCCATCCTCATCCCATTCTTGAGGCCTATCATTCTTACCTTTATGTGGATAATTTGAATATGCCCATTCGAAGTTACCTTCCATATCTTCGAGACCACTTCCACCATAGATCAAACCAGCTTCTAGGAACCAGTATGCCCAAGCTCCATTCTCGTAAGCAGGTTCATCATATCCGTAACCTTTAGCTCCACATGTAGTTGTTACATAGATTGTTCCAACTGGATTATTGTTCTGTAATTCAGGGATGAATCCTCCTGAGCTACAACTATCAAAGAATAGAAAGACATTTCCTGCTAAAGATGATCCAATTATTGGGGCGAGTTCATAATCAAAGAGATCATAATCCCAAACTGTAGCACTTGTATCATATGGACATATGGTATGTTGAATACTATCAAAAGCACCTCCATGACCTGAAAAGATAAAGGCTATAGTATCATCTGGACCTTTATTAGCCGTTAATATCGCTAATTCTGCAAGAATATTTGCTTTTGTTGCTAAACCATCATATTGTGGAAAGCTCGAAGGCTGACTGTCACCTAAAACAGTTATGTGTGTATAACCAATTCCTGATAGATAATTGAACCAATCTGTAGCATCTTCATCACAGTAAGATAGATCATTGATGTAAGCATAATCACTAATTCCTACAATTAGAGCATAGTAATTACCTGGTGGTGGAGGAGGGAGATTTCCATTATCAACAGTAACTGTTATTGTATCAGATCCTGATTTTCCTGTAGTATCATATGCAACTGCTTCGAGTATATGAAGACCATCAACATATGATATTGTATCCCAGTTATAGCTGTTAGCATGAATTATGAAAATACCATCAATGTAAATATCTGCAATCAAAGGTCCATCTTCCTTATCAGTAGCACTAACTGTTATCAAAACTAATCCTGAAACAGTAGAACCACCATCTGATGTGAAAATATTGACTTTTGGTACTTTACTTTTTCCTGGAGGGGAAGGTGGCTTAGTTCTTATTTCTAGTGATGTTGTAGGAGTAAGTATAACCAAGAATGATGATAACAAGATTAATGTGATAAAAGTTGTTTTTAATTTCTTCATGTTTATCACTTGTTGTAGTTTATTACTTCAACTAAGAAAGTGTGTTTGTTCTATTAATAAGTGTTACTAGATATAAAATAAACATTAAAACCAAAATTTGAAGAGGATAAATTTTTGTTCATCAACAAATATTAAAACCAACCAAAGCAACTAGATTCTTGATAGTGATGGTGGAGATAACTAAATTCTATGGTTCAACTTGGTGTTCAGATTGCTTCAGCTGTTGGTGAAGGTGCAATAGTTGCATTAAAAATCAGAGAGTATCTGAGAAGCTGCTAAGGAAGAAATTTCCATTCCTCTCATTTTTTTAGTAATGAAATACATTTTTAAAATACATTCTATTTCTTATTATGAGTTAATATGAACGACGCTTTAGATTTATTAAAATCTCGAAGAAGTATTAGGAAATATAAGAACAAGCCAGTAGAAGAGGAAAAGATCCAGAAATGCTTAGAAGCTGCTAGATGGGCTCCTTCTGCATCGAACAAACAACCTTGGGAATTCCTCATTGTAACTGATGAGAAAGTTAGAATGAAACTATCAGAAATTCATCCCTATGCTAAGTTTGTTTCTGAAAGTCCGGTGGTTTTTGTCCCCCTCACTAATCCAGAAATTCACCAAAAGTATCACATGTCGGATTCTGCTCTGGCAACAATGCAATATATGATAGAAGCTCATAGTATAGGTCTCGGTACATGTTGGGCTGGGGTTATAGGCTCATCTTTAGAACCTGAGATTAAAGAACTCCTTGACGTTCCAGACAATCTTAATGTTTTAGGATTAGTTGCAACAGGATATGCTAACGAAGAACCTACTAGAACTAGAAAAGAACTAGAAGATTTAGTTCATTATGAGAAATATTGAAATTGAGGTGAATAAATGCCAGTAGTACAAGTACAGATGTGGGAAGGTAGAACTGAAGAACAGATTAAAGAGATAATTAAAGGAATTACTGATGTTTTTGTAAACCAAGGTTCCAAACCAGGATCTGTTAGAGTTCTTATCCAAGAATATCCAAAAGACAGATGGGGTGTTGGTGGAAAGCCAGCATCAGAGAGTTAGAAATCTAATAACTCTTTTTCTTATTTTTCGGATTATTTTAGTATATTTTATTAGTGTCCGAAAGACTATAATCTTAGATGGAAAGCAATAGAAAGCTCTATATTATTAAAGGTGTTTCTGGACTACTAACTCTATTAATGGGTTTAGGAGTGTTTTTAGTCTATAGATATGGTTCTCTTAGTGATTCAACTCTTTGGATAATAATTGCTGTTGTAGGAATTGTCGCATTTTTGTTTGTTTCTGGAATCTTCTTTTTACCAAGAACAAGGATTCAGAGAACTTCAAGAATCCTGGAATTTAGAACAGATCAACATACTAGAGAGAATTTAGAAACATCTCAACAAAGAGAAGAAAAGGATTTCATACCTTCGAAAAAACAAAAGAGTATTTTTTGCAACTATAGTGGAATAGAACTTCATAAAAGTACTAGAATCTGTTCAAACTGTGGTCAGAAAGTAGACTGACAAAGTGAAGGAATTAAAAAGACATCTATTTACTATTTTCTGATGAATAGTTTTTCTCTGTGTATAGAGTGTATAACAGATGCAGCTAAAAGAACATTAAACTTGTTAGAACTACGACTCGAGAAAAAACAATCAGTTATGGAGAAGGTAGTTCATTATTTGAGAGAAGTTAATCTAAAATTAACGCCCATGGAAATTAGTTTTGGAATGAATGAAATCATCCAACAGGAAACAGGTATTAATGACCCACTAAGCAAGGTAAAGGAAGAATCTAATGTTAATGCATTAAAGTTAGTTGATAATGCAAATCAGATTATTGAGAATAGTGAAGATCCTCTATTTGATGCAATCAAAATTTCTATTTCAGGTAATATTATAGACTATGGAATGAAATCTGATTATGATCTTTCAGCAACTCTCAAGGAAGTTCTAAAGAAGGAACCATTCATCAATGATTATCAACTGTTGAGGGAAAATCTTTCAAAATCAAAAAAACTAGTATTCTTAGCTGATAATGCAGGAGAAATTGTTTTTGATAAACTGTTAATAGAGACTATCAATAGTCTTTTTGAAATTGATAAAATCATTCTTGTAGTTAAAAAATATCCTTTCATGAATGATGTAACTTTAGAAGATATTCATAACTTAGGATTCAATAATATTCCAAATTTAGAGCTTGCTGAAGTTGAAAATCTAACTACAGAGAATTACTTCAACAAATTAGAAATTTTTATTGATTCTGCTGATTTAGTTATTGCCAAAGGACAGGGTAATTTTGAAGTCCTGCGTGATAGAAAACTAGATTTATTCTTCTTGTTTCTTGTAAAATGCAAGGTTATTGAAGAACTATTAAAATCTGAAGAAGGAAACATAATAATTTCAAATCTTTGATTATTCAGAAGTCGTTACAAACTCTTTTCTTTCATTTTTGCACAGAAGTTGTATAACGTGTCTCCCAAAATAAATAACTGTTAATCTTCATCAATATTAAATAGATGAAGAACTATAATTATCGTTTAGTTAATATAAAAACAATTAATCACTTATACTTACATCTAATTGATTATACTTATCATTTTTCAATTATGATTTTACCTAAAGTATTATATTCTAAAAAAAGATTTTCCACGCAATAATTGAGAAAACCATCACTTTTTCTCAATCAAATTATTTGTACAGCTAGTGATTATATGATAACAAAAAAGAAAGTTATGAGAAAATTTGTTAGGGCTGTTTGGGTTTTTAACTGGTTTAATTCATGTGGTTTTACTGAACTCTGTCCAGTTGTTGGATCCAGATGGGATATGGAACGTTTTGGAATGAAAGCTGTTAATTCTCCTAGGAAGGCTGATGCCTTGTTTATAGCAGGTTATCAAACACCCAAATCCATTAAAAGAGCACAACAGATTTATGAACAGATGCCTAATCCAAAATTTGTTTTTGCATTAGGTGCATGTACTTTGACAGGAGGAATGTATTGGGATTCTTATAATACTATCAAAAGACTAGAAGACTACCTGCCTGTTTTTATGTACATTCCAGGTTGTCCTCCAAGGCCTGAAGCCATTTACGACGCAGTTTTTAAAGTTCTTGAACATGTTGAGGAACTTCCGGATAAGTGATAATAATGGCAGCTATAGAACAAGAAAAAACTGATTTAGTCGAGGTATTGAGCTCTGAATTAGATGCTTCTATTACTCTTAAGAAAGAGCGTAGAATGTGGGTAGAAATTGACTCTAAGAAAATTGTTGACGTTTGTCTGAAAGCACTGCAGTTAGGATTTGAACATCTTTCAACTATTTCTGCTGTAGATTGGTTAGAGGAAGGAAGGTTTGAACTAGTATATCATCTTTGGTCATATAAGTATAGAACCTCTCTTAACATTAAAACAAAGATTGATAGGAACAAACCTTCCATCTCCTCAATCAACTCAATTTGGGATACCTATGCTGAAACATGTGAACGAGAATGCCACGAACTATTTGGTATAAATTTTGAAGGCAATTCAAACCTTACTCCTTTGTTTTTGGAAGATTGGCAAGGTCCTCCACCTTTTCTGAAGGATTTCAATTGGAGAGAATATACTCTGAAGGAACATTACAAAGAGGAAAATCCTAGAGAGCAGGTGTATTTTGAGGTGAAAAAATGACAAGCGTGAAGAAAAAATATGATGCAAGCGACTTCGAAATGTTTTTTGGGCCAGCTCATCCAGGATCGGGGAACTTCTCTGTTAAAGTTGAAATGCGTGGAGAAAGGGTACTAAAAGCAACAGCTGATCCTGGGTACCTTCATCGTGGTTTTGAGAAATTAATGGAATATCGTGAACCGATGCAAAATTCAGTTTTATCTGATAGAGTTTGTGTTCTGGAACCTTTGCAGTGGAATTTAGTACATGCTGAAGCTGTAGATGATCTGATGGATTATGATGTTCCTGAAAGAGCAAAATACATTAGAGTTATTTTAGCAGAACTATCAAGAATTCAGTCGCATTTTATCTGGTATGCTGTGCTGTCTTTAGGAACTGGTTTCATGACGGGCTTCAATGTAGCAATGGGTTACAGAGACTATATCTTAGATGTCTTCAATCTAATTACAGGTGGTAGAGTATATCCTGCAGGTTATATTTGTCCTGGAGGAGTTCGAAAAGACTTACCAGAAAATGCTGAAAAGAAGATTTTAGCTGTATTGGATAAAATTGAATATATGCGAAAATTTGCTTCAACAGAGAATCTTGCTTGGTTATCTAGATTCAAAGAAGTAGGTATATTAACAAAAGAAGAAGCGATCAAATATGGAGCAACTGGTCCTATTCTGCGAGGAAGTGGATTTGTTACAGATGTCAGACGAGAAGACCCCTATGAAATTTATGATCTACTCGAATTCGATATACCTGTACATGATGAAGGTGATGCCTATAGTCGATTTAGAGTAGGTATGGAAGAAATTGAGGAAAGTATGAAGATTATCACTCAAGCATTGGACAGATTACCTGAAGGGGAAGTTAGAACACCTACTCTCAAACCAATAGTCCAATTCCGTAAAGCTAACGGTGAAACATACATACGTAACGAATTGTCTCGAGGTGAAGGTGCCTTCTATATGGTAGCTACTGGTGAGAAAACTCCTTACAGAGTGAAAATTCGCGGTCCATCATTTTCTCATATGATTCCGATTTTAGAACGATTACTAACTGGAGTAAACTATGCAGATGTACCTGCAATATACTGGAGTTTGTATCAGTGTCCAGCTGATGTAGATAGGTGAGGTGATAGAAATGAAAATAGGTCCAGTCAAAGAAGTTTTCAAAAATCTTTTCAAAAAACCAATGACAGTAATGTTTCCAGAAGAGGTAGTCGAAATACCTGAAAGGAATCGAGGAAGACATCATCTCGATATAGATAACTGTATTTCATGCGGTTCTTGCGCAAAAATTTGCCCAAATAGAGCTATAAGAATGATTGAAGCCCCCCCTGATTTCAAGGAGAAATATCCCAAGACATATCCACAAGTAGATCTTGGTAAATGCTGTTTCTGTGCTTTATGTGAAGACGTTTGTCCAAAAGATGCACTTACTCTAACAACAAATGTTTTCCTAGCAACTTTTGAAAAAGAAGATACTTATGTTAATCCCATTGAAGTATAATAATTAGCAAATTCTACTTCTTCTCTCTTTTTTTCTCTAATCAATTTGAAAAAACAGAAAATATTGTTGGTTATGTAAACAAATCAAAAGCCATGCTTTTTTCTAATCAGATTCTGTATGAAATTCCTTCCCTTCATCATGACACAGAAGCTGTATAACGTGTTTTCCTGAGTAGATTACTGGCTGCACTCCTCCCATTGACATAGACCACTGACCTGCCATATAGAAATTACTTAGACCAGGTAATCTCTTTTCAACACTGCTTGTAAATGCATCAGCTGTTGGTAAGAAACCCATGTAGGAGCCTTTTTCGTTCACTGTATATCTCCAGTAAGTATAAGGAGTAGCAACATCTATTACCTCAACTTTGTCTTTTATTCCAGGATATCTTTTCTCAAGCCATTCGATGGTATTGTCAGATAGTTCCTTCTTAACTCGGTTATACTCTTTCTTGTCATCTCTAAGAACAAACCAATATTCCCACTCAGTTTCAAAATCAACTTGAATGACTGTTTTTCCTTTTGGAGCAAAATGAGGACTATAATTAAAGAAACGAATCAGAATGTTTTCTTCTTCCTCCTCAGCAACCGTAACAGAGTCAGTGCTCTTGATAAATGTCATCCAAACCTCATCCTTAAACTCCATATCAACTCCCAAACTAACACTGACGAAAGAATCCACAGTCTTCCATTCGCTGTAGATTTTGTTTATTTTATCGTTGGTATATTTACCATCAAGCATCTTGTAGATTACAGTTTTACCATCGATGGCTGCGATAACAAAATCAGACTTCTGGGTTGTTCCATCTTCCAATGTTATTCCAACAACTGTATCCTCTTCTACAAGGATATCTGTAATCTTCGATTTATACTCTATTTTTCCACCTAGTTCCAGATATCTTTCTTCCATTTTTCGAGCAAAATCAATTGATCCTTTTGCTAAAAGTCCCATCTGGTTTTGAGCTACTAAACCTAGAACCATCCATAAAAATGCTACTGGAACACTCGGTAAAAACATATACAAGAATAGATCTTTGAGAATAGGATTTTTAATTTTCTTTACGTAATCTCTAACAGGTTTCATTGACTTTCCTAGGAAATACTTGAGAACTTTTCTGTTCTGCCAAAACTCCTTAATCCAATCTCTAGTTCTCATTAACTCCATAGGTTCTTTGAAACCAAATTCACTAATATCGGATTTAGTGATACCTCGAGTTGATTTAATGAATCGTTTGATAATTCTTTGATCATCTGGAAATAGTAAAAGTAGATCTGCTTGAAACTTATCTAAATCAGCAGAAATGTCAATAGTTATTCCACTTCTTTCATCAATATATCTAGCATAGGTGTCAATGTCTACATACTCTGCTTTGTGAACACCGACTTCTTTGAAAACATTATAGAGAGAAAGTCCAGGTTTATGACCAGTAAGGAAATGAATACCTCCATCAATCAAGTAATCCTTTCTTTTCCAGCAAGCAGCAAGTCCACCAGGTACAGGATTTTTCTCATAAAGAACCGTTTCAAATCCATTCATTTGAGCATAAATGCCAGTAGATAATCCACCTAATCCTGCACCGATAATTATGATCTTTTCTTTCTTCATAGAGCTCTTAACTTATCAAGGTTTTACTAAAATGTAAATCTTTTGTATTTTGTCACATTAGTTTTAAAACATAGTTTCAATTTATTATGATTAATGAAAAAGAGTCTATTTCTGGATATCTGCAGAGAGAATTATCTAGCTTTAATGAAAATGTTAGAACAAACAATAATCCTCTGCCCAAATGAACTGTGGGCTGATAAGAGTAATCAACCTCAATTCTGGCAAGAAATTTATCATACGCTTTTCTATCTTGATTTCTATTTTGGAAATAACTGGAAAAAGAAACCAGAACGATTTGATGTTGAAGAGAATCTAGGAGAAGTACCAGAGACCATTCTTTCTAAAGAAGATCTTTTGAGCTATTTGGAAGAAATGAGAGAGAAATGTATAGATGTTCTAAGTAATGTCACTACTAATGAATTACAAGGAAAAAACAGTTACTTCTGGACAGGTTCTACATTAAGCCATAAATTAGTTTACAACATCCGTCACTCACAGCATCATGTAGGAAAAATTAACTTGCTTTTGAGTACAAACGGAATTGAAGCTGCTAAATGGGTAATTGATCCCAAGAAGAAGTAGAGAATATAAGTGTATGAAGTATGCTGTACTATGGAAGTACAAAAAATAGGTTCACGAGGAATATTGTTCAATCTACCTAGTCAACCTTATTCTGTTCAAATTTATACTATAAACAGTCCAAATTATCTTTTCATTGTAGATACAGGTGTAGTATTAGAAAATCAAATGGAGGAAGTTAAGAAGTATCTCGAAGAGAACAATCTTCTAACAAAACCTGTTATTATCATTAATTCACATCATCATCATGATCACATAGGTGGGCTAGATGTTATAGAATCAAAATTCATAATTGGTCACACCTTAAGTTCAGAGAGACTACAACAAACAATAGAACTGCTAGAAAACTATGAAGCTTATCAACCTGCAGCCAAGAAGCTTAAACCTCCAAATCTAACTTTTGAAAAAGAATTAGTCTTTGCTGATGAAGGAGTAGAGCTTTTTTACTCTCCAGGGCATACAGAAGATTCTATAAGCTGTTATGATAGAGTAGACAAGATTCTCATAGTTGGTGACACTTTAGTTGATCCTCTTCCTTCAATAAATTGGTATAAATTAGATAGATTTATTGAAACCTTAGAGAGTTACAAAAAGATAGAATTCAACAAAATGATACTTGCGCATGAAAAAGTTCTCGAGGGAACAGAATTCATAGATGAAACAATATACTATATCAAGAAGTTCAAGGCTCTAGAAGTAGATTTTACAGGTTTTACAGAAAATCATGCACTGATGTATAGGTGGGGTTTAGTGAACTTAGCAAAGAATCTCATGAGAGCTGGAAAAGTAGAAGAAGCTAAGAAATATCTCTTGAAAGCTAAAACAGATATTGAAAATCCTATCATTAAGCCAAAAGATGAAAGCGAGTATCAAGGACTGATTGAGGAAATTGAGAAGGGACTTAAAGAATACAAGTAAATTTTTGTTTACGTGGTAAGATTTTCAAGTTCGTCTCAATTCTCTCATTTATCACTAAAAAATGTCAAAACAATCTTTTTAACTAATTTTGAATGTAAATGAGTTTTACTCAAGCAAGCTTTTTTTATAACCTCAGAAAGAACAATGTATGGATAGTTTTACTGACAAACACAGTAATAAATTTAGAGTCTTGTTTCTACTCTCCAGTATTACCTCATTTATAACTATAATCTTGGTGAGTACAGCTACTGTTTATTATCCAGGAGGAAATTTCATGTTTCCAACCATGGAAGGATACAGTTTTGTCTATAATTCTATCTGTGATATGAGTAGTAGAACAGCAGTAAATGGACAATCTAATATAGTTTCTAGCAATCTAGTTCGAACAGCAATTATCTTTTTCTATGTTGGAATGTTGATTTACTTCTCAATAATTTGGATGTTATTTCAAAAGGAGAAGAAAACCAAATATCTTAGTATCATTGGATCGTTTTTCGGGATAGTCCAAATACCACTTAATTTGCTTATTATTTTCTACCATGGTTCTTTCAAGTTTCACATGACCACCTTAGTGATAGCTCCAATCGCATTAGAATTTGCACTTATTCTCTATACGATAGTATTTTTCATGGAGAAGGAGTGGTCGCAAATAAGTAAATATTCACTTCTAGTATTGAGTGCATTAGCTATAATATATTCACTAATCGTGGCAATAGCTTCTGCAATAGGAGGAGAATTTGAATTTATAGTTCATCGAATGGGGAACATGATATTTAGCATACTTATTGCTGTAACTTTCATTTTGCAAGGATTTAGAGCTTATCTTTCAGTTAAAAAGGGTAAGAACAATCCCTTTAAATAATGAGTTGAGTCGGCAGAATTGTTGGATAAGTGGAGCACTAGATGCAGGTATCTATGTATATCAGGTGGGTGCTACAACAGCTAAATAGTTTACAAAACTAGAATTAAGACTTGATCTTTTACTTTCTTCTGCATGCTGAAGTCAAATATAGTTAATAAGAATCCTTTTAAAAATGAACCTGAGACCGGAAGGGGAAAGTAGAAGAAGCAAAGAAGTATCTCCTGAAAGCTAAAACAGATATTGAAAAAATCTATCTATTCGATCATTCGATTATAATATGTTTCAATCCCCATAGTAGTCCAATTTTCAGGATCCTCTTCAAAGTAGGAGGGGCAATTTTCATGAGATAATACCTGCTCAACAGATAATTTTTCTGAAGCAGAACGCTCAAGGAAAAGTACCAGTTCTTCAAAGAATTCTCTCACTCTAGTTATATGATTCTTCTTTACAACATCTCCATGACCAACAACAACCCAATCAATATCCATTTTCTCCCACTCTTGTAAACCGCTAATCCAATCATCAAGATTAGTATTTTCAAAAGGAAAATATTGGGGCATCTTACTAATCAAATTATCCCCTGCAAATAATACCTTATCTTTGGGAAAGTATCCATAAATCGATTCAGGGCTATGACCACCCAT
>MEHH01000019.1 GCA_001940755.1 Candidatus Heimdallarchaeota archaeon AB_125 | reverse complement strand
GTAGCTATGACTCCTGATCCTGAACAAGGAGCATCAAGAAGAATTTTATCAAATAAAAGATGAAAATCTGAAATTTTACGTGCATCCATTTGGAGAACTATAGTATTCTCAACTCCCATTCTAGATAAGTTGGATTTCAAACTTCTACAACGGTTGGCACTAATATCTATAGCAACAATCTTCCCCTTATTATTCATTATCTGTGCAAGATGTGTAGTTTTACCTCCTGGCGCTGCTGCAAAGTCCCCTACAAGTTCACCTTCTTGAGGATCTAATATCCGGGAAGGATAAATTGAGTTTTTACCCTGTAACATATAGTAACCATTGAGGTATTCAGGTGTTGCTCCAATTGGGTGAGGTGTCTCTATAATAGTTCTTGATTCAAGATATTGAGAATCTTTCTTTAACTTAATTCCTTTCTTTGTCAGAGCTCTTTCAGTATTTTCGTACGAATTTCTTAGAGAATTCAATCGAATTGTTTGAGGAAGTGAAGTTTCATTGAATTTGATTAGTTCTTTTGTTCCATTTTCTCCAAGCATTTCTATGTATCTCTCAATCATATATGGTAAATAACCTAGTTTTACACTAAATTCAAGTATATCATTATCTGCTTGGAAAGGCAATTCAATCAACTATATTTTTTATTACAGTTTCAAGTTAAAATATAAAAGTAACCTATTAGAGTAACTTTCTAAGATGGCTAATATAATTAATGAGTTTAAATTCATAGAATTACCTACACTTTTGTGCTTAGGGGCTGATATGTTAAACAGCCTACCAGATATCATAGACCGACTATCACTAGGAAGTAAAGCTCTACTAGTTACAGATGATTTCTTGAAGCCTAGAATAGGAAAGGAAGTTGAAGATATTTTAACCAACAGTAGGAATCATAGTGTATATACAACTACTATTCAAGATAGCACAATGGATGAACTAGAAAAGCAACTAGAGATTCATAAAGAAAACAAACCTGATTTTGTCATTGGATTGGGAGGAGGAAGACCCATTGATATAGCTAAATCTATATCTTTCAAATCAAATCAAAGATTCATTTCAATACCTACAATCGCCAGCCACGATGGAGTAGCTAGCTCAAGAGCTTCAATCATAGGTACAGATAAGAGACATTCAATCCAAGCTTTACCACCAATTGCAGTATTAGCTGACACAACAATTCTTGATAAGTCTCCATATAGATTTACTGCAGCTGGTTGTGGTGATATTATAGCAAAGAAAACAGCAATCAAAGATTGGATGCTTTCTCACAGACTCAAAAATGAACTGATAAGTGAATATTCTATTGCTCTTTCAGACATGACTGTACAATTGATTACTAAGAATGCAGATCTTATCAAAAGTCAAGCTGAGGGATATAGTAGAATCGTTGTAAAAGCTCTAATTAGTAGTTCTTTGGCAATGTGCGTAGCAGGGTCATCAAGACCAGGAAGTGGATCTGAGCACATGTTTAGTCATGCATTAGATTCATTTGCTGAAAAACCAGCATTACATGGAGAACAATGCGCACTTGGTACAATCCTGATGGCTTATCTTCATGATTTAGATTGGGAGAATATTCGTTCAGTTGTACATGATCTAGGCATACCAGTTAAAGCAAAGGAATTGGGCTTAAAAGATGAAGAAGTAATCAAAGCTCTACAGATAGCTCACACAATACGACCTCAGAGATTCACAATTTTAGGAAAAGATGGTTTGACTCACGAAGCAGCTGTTAATACAGCTAGTTTTACTGGAGTAATAAACTAACACAACATTACGAATATTAAAGAATATAATTTCTTAATCTACTCCGAAATGACCCTCTCATTCATCCTCAAAGATGTAGCGAAGGTAAGCTACCAGTTTTCTCATCAAGGAGGAACTCAAACGTGTAAGAAATGTCAGTATCTTCAAGTATGTATTGAACAGCTTGAAATGGGCTCTTCCTATGAAATAATAGAAGTTAGAAGCAAAGAACATCCTTGCTTAATCGATAATGGGGTTATGGTTGTTTGTGAAGTAAAAAAGATAAATGACATTGTAGCAGTTGAAAATCAAAAGTATCTAGAAAATCTAATTTCCACACGAAATCCAATTGAGTGTAATGAAGTCTTATGTGAAAATTATGATTATTGCGTATCAATAAAATATGAACTAGCTTCCAAAGTTAAAATTATTAAGAAGAAACGAGATATTAAATGCCCTCTTGGATATAATCTAGTTCTAGTTGAAGCAAATAAAATTGATGAATAGAGATTTGTATATTATTTCTTCTCAATTTCATAGTGTTCTATAAAGGAGATTTTTTCATACTTGTTAGTCATTTCACCTAAGTCTCTTGTAACACCATTTCGAGTAAATTGTATATACTCCATAAATCTAGTACTCTTTGGTAATTCTACTTCTATGGCTTTACCTTTGATTTCAATTTTTGTTGTTGAAAAATCCACTCCAGGTAACCTTTTCTCAAGTAAACATATGAACTGCTCTTTGACATCTATGATTTTTTTCACAATCTCAACTTCATAGATTAAGTCCATTCCTGCCAAATCATGATTAAAATCAACTTTTACTCTACTGCTTGAAACCTTTAAGATACGACCAGTTTGACCGCTAATCTCTACTTTCATATCTTCTTTTGGTTTGATTTGGTGTCTTTGAAATTCTCTTCTTTGAATTAATCTAATTTGCGATCGGTCCCTTAATCCAAATCCTTTCTTTGCTTCAATCTCTATTGTTTTCTTCTGCCCTTCTTTCATCCCAACCAATTCATCTTCAAGACCAACTGGTAACCAGTTTTTTCCAATAATAAGAGTAAACGGTCTATAGATAACCTTCTCATCAAAAATGTCTTCTTTTTTTGCTACATTCTCAAATGTTGTATCAAATACTTTGTTGTCTTCTTTTATTCTTCCGGTATAGTTGATATTTACCATGTTTCTTTGATCAAGAGTCGCCATAAGTTCACCAATATAGTCTTATCCAAGTAGAAACTATGCAATTAGCTATATTTAAAATTCTTCTTAGGACTCTTATTCTTTCTTAGGTATTTTCCATCATTTTGTTGTAAAAATATATTAAAAAATGAATTGCTTGATTCTTCTTCTATTTTTTTTACAAATTCCTTAAGGATTATACATTTGCTCTCAGCAATCTGTTTAGTTATTGGAAAATGCATCCTTGAAGGTAACTTGAAGAGCTTTTCATCGAAATGAATCAAGGCTTCTTGCATATCTAGTCCTCTTTCACAGCTGAAACTAATAGTTCTATAGAGGCCTATTGCACCAAGAGCATCAAGTGCATCTGCATCCTGCAGTATCTTTGCTTCTATTGTTCTCGGTTCAATTTTTTTGCTGAATCTATGAGAAAGTATTGCTTCATTAACATCTTTTTTCAATTTCGAGAGATTCAATTTATCTAAGAACTTATCAGCTTCTTCTGCACTTACTTCGGCGTGACATCTACCATTAATCTCCTCAATAGGTCTCCCTACATCATGAAAAATTGACGCGAGAAGCAGTACATCCAAGTGAGCTTCAAGTTTTTGAGCCAGATTCAAACAAGTATTTGTTACTCGAACTATATGGTCAAATGAATGTGATTTTTTATCTTCATATAATTTAAATTGGCTTTTTACATGATCATGTGCTTTTTGGAATACTTCCCTTAGTTCTGATAAATCTGATATATACTTGAGTTTATAATTTTCTTCAAACATCTTTATTACACCTCATATAAATTGTGTATTTTCCCATCGACTCGGAAATCTTGGTGAATATCTAAAATAGCAAAATTACCTGTAGTAACAGGACCTGGATTAACTATTGTGCAGTTATTCAATTTAGTTAAAGTTGGTGAATCATGAATGTGACCTGATATTACTAAAAATATGTGAGAATTCTTTTCAATAAAATTTCTCAGATCTACAGATCCAGCATGTTTGTTAAGTGAAACCATATCTGCTTGTGTATTGTATGGAGGGGCATGTGTCAGTAAACAAACTCTTTCTTTTGATTTTCTTAGTTTGTTTAGTACTTTTTGATTTAATTTTGGTTTATGAGTTCCAAAACCCACAACCTTGAAGAATTCAATTCCTTGAATATTAGATTCCAAATGCTTTGCACTTGTTTCAAGTTCTTCAGTTCTAACAAACGGATCACAATTTCCAAGTACAAAGAAAACTTTACTGAAATAATCAGTAATTATGTTTAGTATTTTGTTAAGTTCTTCAGTAGTACCAAAATTGGTTATATCTCCTGCAATTAAGCAATTTTCAGGAGGATTTGTAAGTTTTTTAACAACTTTGAGAATATTGATTAAAGTAATGTTCTGACTATGTATATCTGATAATAGAAGTATCTTTACCATTAAGAAACCCCATAATTTAGTTCAAGAAACGTAAAAATTCCAGAGTATTGGAAATTCTTTTCTATGGTATTGAATTCCCATAACTCGAATACGATTTTTAAAACACTAGGAGTAGTAATCTCACTTACAACTTCAGAATTTACATATAATATAATTTCAGTTGGGCTCCATATGTAATCTCTAGTAAATATCTCAGTCTCTTTTTTTTCAGAATTTGTCGCTGGAGCTAAGATCTTCTCAAATGTATTATTTGCATAAAGACTAAAAGCTGAATGCGTAAAAATTGGCTGTTGCGCACTTACGTTATGTGTAAGATCTACTACCTTTATTTGTAATTGATAATATCTCACACTGTTTTCGAAATTTTTAACCATAAAATAGATTGAAACATTAGCAGTTGAGACAATATTCTCTGGATAATTATTTGCTTCGTAAGTCTCTGTAAGACTATTATACATTAAAAGAGAGAGTTCAGAAAATCCATCAGAGGTTTTCTGCAAGAATACACTAGAAGATATTCCAAGTATAGATGCAACAACTACAAGGATAATTGAAATGGTTATTAGTCTGTTTACTTGAGATTGTGACAGTTTAAGATTGACTTTGCTAATCAAATTTCTCTTCCCTTTAGTCATTTTACATCACCACTTAAATCATCATATTTAATCTCAAGTTTGCTATATTCATCGATTTTCTTCTTTTCGTACCAAGGATATATCTTACTAATGAAAAAGATACTAAACAAAATTGCTGCAAAACCTGATAGCACACCCACAATGGACAAAACTATTATCTTGTTTTGATTCTGATTATGTGTTTTAGTTTCGATTTCTTCAATAATAGAATCTAACTCAGATGTTGCTGTGATAGCTTTTTGATAAGATACAGTAAAACTACTATTAGTAAAGTAATCCTTAGCTTCTTTGATTAATTGTCGTGCAATATCAATCTGAAGTATTATACTGCGTATGTCTCCATCATATCTTGGAATAGCTTCAAGTAATTCCAATGCATAAGTAAGTTTGTCATCCGCTTCTTGAATAGCTGTAGATGCCTGTTGTTCTGTTTGACCTTGAACAATAAGACTTTGATTACATAGAATAGTTATGAGACCAACAAAACTCAAGATCAAAATGATTTTTCGATATTTTCTCATTTTCTCTCACCCTTTTTGAAAATATTAAATCTAGATAATGAGATATCGAAATCTAATCTTCCTGTACCTATCAATATACGTAATAGAATAGTTGAAAATAAAACAAATAGTGTAAGAGATCCTATTGTTATGACAAATGAAGGTGTTTCTATTACCCAAATTTGATTTAGTATTAATCCTGAAAAAATCATTATTCCTAAATTTATTCCTAAGGAAAGCAAAATTCGCTCATACTGATCAATGGTTTCATTTAATCTTGGAAAAATGAGGTTGGTTATTACCCACCCTGGAACAAAGATTCCAAATATTCCTCCAATTATAACTCTTATAAATAGTACAGGGGAGGTTTCGGGGATAAGAAGAACTGTAAGAAAGAAAAGTGAACAAAGACTTAAGATAACCCAAAATTCAGTAGAAAAATAATGATGTTTAAATAAATATTCTGAGAAAGATTTGGGTAGGTTTCTGGTAATTTTGGGTGAACCCAATTGAATTGCATTTTTTCTTTCCAAATCCTTGATAATTTGAAAGACTTGTTTCTCTTCTGCTTCTGTAAGCTCTAGTGTCCTTTGAATAAGCTTTCTTACTGTTTTGGGCTTTTCTTCAGTAAGAATTTTCTGAACTGTTTTTTCAACACTGGAACTTTTACTATTATTCATGCTTTCGAACAACAGAAGTAAAAGAATAAAAAAAGGTTTTTGAATCGAAAAAGAAAAAATGATTAAATTCTAAAGATTTACTTCTTTTCTCAATTCCTCGATCTTATCAGTTTTTTCCCAAGTAAATTCTGGTAAGTTTCTTCCAAAATGACCATAACAAGCAGTTTTCTTGTAAATTGGTCTTCTTAATTGAAGATGGTCTATTATTAATCCAGGTTTGAAGTCGAATATTTTCAAAACAGCTTCTCTTAGGATTTTGATGTCTGCTTTCTCTGTTCCAAAACACTCAATGTTGATAGCTAATGGATTTGGTTCTCCAATTGCATAAGATACTTGTATTTCACATTTATCTGCTAATTTGGCAGCAACAACATTTTTAGCTGTATATCTAGCTGCATATGAAGCAGACCTATCTACCTTGGAAGGATCTTTTCCAGAAAAAGCTCCACCTCCATGAGAATCTACTCCTCCGTAGGTATCAACAATAATTTTTCTCCCAGTTAATCCTGCGTCTCCACGAGGTCCTCCAGTTACAAAACGACCAGTTCTGTTTATGAAAATCTTTGTTTTATCATCAACAAAATCTTGAGTAACTATTTTTTCAATTACTTCTTTCCTTATTCCCTCACTAATTTCTTCGTTAGTAGCTTCTTCTGTGTGTTGAGCTGCAATTACTATTGCTTCAAGTCTAAATGGAATGTCATTCTCATACTCTACTGCTACCAAAGATTTTCCATCAGGTCTTAAGAAAGGTAAAATGTTCTTTTTTCTTACTTCGCTCAATTTCTGTGTTAACTTATGAGCCAAAACAATTGGTAAAGGCATGAATTCTGGTGTTTCATTTGTTGCGTAACCATACATTATTCCTTGGTCTCCAGCTCCTTGCTCCTCAATTTCACTTTTTCTAACCCCTTGAGCAATATCTGGTGATTGTGAGTGAATGGTGTTTATAATCGCACAACCTCTATAATCAAATCCAATTCTGGAATCATTATAGCCTATTTCCTTTATTGTATCTCTGACAATCTTCTCATAATCTATAAAGAGTGGTTTAGTTGTTGTGATTTCGCCCCCAATTAATACTAATCCAGTAGTTACAAAACATTCACATGCAACATGAGCATAAGGATCTTCATTTAATATTGCATCCAGAATTGCATCTGAAAGTTGATCGCATATTTTGTCTGGATGACCTTCTGTTACTGATTCTGAAGCAATTACTTTATAGGAATTCAATTTTTTTCTCTCCAAAATAACTTATAGAATGAAACCTACCTTCGATTTAAAATGATTACTATAAGAAAGTAGTGTATCTTGAACAAAAATAAAGAGAATTGAATAAAGTTTCTACTCAACTCCAGCACTGATTTGAATTTCATTTAACATATTCAATACTTCTTCTTTGCTTGGAATATCCTCTGGGTTGGTGCTTTTAGAAGCAAAAACTAACTTTGTAGAGAGTTGTTCAATTTCTCGAATTAGCATAGGACTATAACCTTTTTCTAATAGGGCATCTCTAATCTCAATTAACTGATTAGAAATTTTGAGAAGTTCTTTAGAGATGTCTGGACTCTCGGTAATGAGATGTTTAATCAAACCAAATCCGTCATTTACTGATGATATTTGAGGATGTAAGGTTGAATCTAAGTGCTGAGCTATTTGTCTGATAATTTGATTTTCCAACTCTCCTTTCTTAGTTTCAGCTTCTTTGTATTTTTTCCCAAAAACAACATTAGAAAGGTGTTTTAGCGTATTTTCAAAAACCTCTTGAGATTGTAATTCTGGAATTAAGTGAATAAGTTGAGTTTTGACTAAAACCCTTCTCTCATTCTTTAATAGATAATTATACTCATCTTTTGTTAGTTTTTCTTCTGAAACAAGTTTTTTGACATCTTCTCTAAATGATTGTCTATTACCTCTACCAGCCCAGTAAGACATATCGATGTATTCTCTAAGCTTAAGTGCAATTTCATCCAGTATAGATGTTTTGGTTGTATCCATAATTTATATACACGTTTTCTATGTTAATAAGAATTTCTTAAGCTGAAAAACCAAATTTCAAATCAACTATAGTATCTATTGTTCATGAAGGTGCACAACAAATATCAATAACTTATTTATCTTTCAAGAGATGACAGATACAGTTGGTATACTTTTTTGTGGTGGAGAAGGTATTCGAATGAGACCTTTAACTTATTACATGCAAAAGGTGATGATGCCTATTGGGCTCGATCAAATACCTATTCTAGAATATGTTTTAAAACACTTCAAAAAACATGGTGTTAACGATATTATACTGTTGGTGAATTACAAAAAGGAACAGATACAAGGTTACTTTGGAGATGGTGGTAAACTGGGTATGAATTTGGTTTATGTTCCTGATAAACCAGGACCAGTAGGAACAGGTACAGCTCTACTTAATGCTCAAGAGTTTATTAACAAAAGAAGAATGATAATCTACTATTCTGATATCATAACCAATGTTAATTTCTCTGAGATGTTAACTTCACACCTTACTCACGGAAAATGGGCAACAATTTTTGCATCTAGAGGTTGGAAAATACGTGTGGGTACTGCTGAAGTGGATCAAACAAATAAAGTTACTAAATTCATAGAAAAACCCCAAATGCCATTATTAGTTAATACTGGAATTAGTATTTTAGACCCAATTGTATTTGATTATCTGAACGATTTTGATTCTAGTACAAGCATAGATTTGTCCAAAGACATATTTCCTCAATTTGTAGATAAGGAACAAATGTTTGCTTATATTCCAAAAGACGTGTACTGGGAAGATATAGGTTCTATAGAACGTTACGAGAAATTGGATCATAACTTCATTACTGAAGTTATGAAAAAATAGGACCCAAAATAATTAGAAATAAATCTTAAACGAAACATTATTATTGAACTGTTAAAGAGTGACTTTGATGAAGCACAGACTAATGGATTTACTTGCATGTCCAATAGACAAATCTTGGCCTCTTAAATTAGAAATATCAGAGGAAGAAATTGTATCAGAAGAAATTCCAATTCCCATGCAAAATGAACAAACAGAAGTTATTTGCAATTATTTCTGCAATTTTAAACAGTTCCAACTAATTGAAATTACTAATAATGAAGAAGAGAAGGTCAAGTTAGTGGATGAAATCAGGAAGAATGTTACACTAAAGGATTGCAAAGAGTGTTTCCAAATTGAGATAATAAGTGGAAAATTATCTTGCTCAGTTGATGAAAATCATCAATATAAAATCAAAGAAAGTATCCCTGTAATGCTTACAGAGCAACAACTAAAGGAAATTTACGGACGAAAAAGAAAATAAAATTCTGATAAACGAATCGATCGGAATTAATTATTCAACAGCTTTTTTCTCATCAAAATCAGACTTTGTCTCTTTACCTTGTTTGTTTGTGTGCCAAATAAAATAGCCTAATTCGATCAAAATACCAACAGCTAGCAAAACATTCACAATGATTATTTTTGTTTTAAAATCTTCAAATCCAAAGAGAAATTTCTGTACAGACAAGAATATCCCATATGCCACAATAATCAATAAAATCATCGTAAGCTGAATTCCTGCTGCTCTGTCAATATTATCAATGAATTCTTTAATTTTTATCTTCACTTTGTCTGCCATTATGTGCCATTTCTCCTATCTGTAATCTCTTTTAAAAAGCTCTTCTATATATTCTTCATTCAGTATAATAATTGTTGGTCTTCCATGAGGACAAGTAAAAGGTTCCGCCAATCCTAATAATTCTTTCAGGATTAACTCAGCTCTTTCTAATGTGATTCTGTCTCCAGCTTTAATTGACCTCCTACATGCAAAAATAGAAATGATGTCTTTTACAACTTCTAAATCCTCCAATTCCACTTTTTCCTTTATTTCTGAGATATTTTCCTTGAAAATATCAATGATATCCTTTGCTGTATTAAATTCAATGGATACTCCCATAACTGAAGGAATTGATCTTATTAATATCTCATTCTTACCAAAGATTTCTATTTCAAAACCGAATAATCTGAGATTTTCTTTTATGCTCTCTATCATCTCAAATTCAGAAGGTTTGAGATTAATCGAAACTGGTGCTAGTAACTGCTGAACAGAAACACTATTCTTTTTGATTTGATTTACGTATTTTTCATAATTGATTTTTTCATGAGCAGCATGTTGATCGCATAGAAATAACCCTTCCTGGGTTTCAGCAATAATGTAAGTGTCCTTGATAATTCCTAATACTCTAATGCTTCTCTTCTCACCAATGCTTTTAATTTCGGTATCTACAGCTGTATCTTTCATGGGTAGGAATTTATCAATTCTTTGTTCTTTACTTCTAATAATTGTATAACTAGCTTTATCTCTTGAGCTGAGAGGAGATGATGTTTCTCTTTTTGTAAACTCAGGTTTCTTTGTTTCTACTGATGTAAGAGTTGTTGGTTTATGCCTTGTTTCAATAACCGTTTCGAAAATCTTTAACCCACTGCTTTCCAGAGATTCTCTAACTGCAGATTCTATTAGCGAATATACTTTAGCTTCACTACTGAATCTTATTTCTTTCTTTGTTGGGTGTACATTAACATCAACTTCATCTGGTGGTAAATTAAAATAAAGAAAAATTATTGGATATCTAGTTTGGGGAATTGAAGTTCCATAACCACGTAATATTGCATCAGACATGGTTTTGTTTGCTACAGCTCTTCCATTAACAAATATGTACAAATAATCTTTTGATTTCCGAGAAAATTCTGGTTTAGTAATAAAGCCTGTAACTACATACTCATTTTCTTTTTTGCTGATAGGTAAACAAGCTTTTGCTATATTTTCTCCAAATATAGCTGTAATCTGAGATATCAAATCACCTTTTGGAGCTGTAAGAATATTCTTACTATCATGAATAAGCGTAAAGGAGATATTTGGGTATGCAAGTGCTAGTTTAGTAACATACTCTGTAATATGATTGACTTCCGTTGGAATTGTTTTCAGAAACTTTCTTCTAACTGGAACATTAAAAAAAAGATTCTTAACACTAATTCTAGTTCCTTTTGGCGCAGAAGTTGGCTTGTCTGAAACAACCTCACCGCCTTCAATAATCAAGTGAGTTCCCAATTCTGTTTCTTCAGTCTTAGTGATTATTTCAACTTGAGCGACACTAACAATACTTGCTAATGCTTCTCCACGAAATCCTAAGCTATGAATTGAAAATAGATCATCTGCGTCTTTTATTTTGCTTGTAGTATATCTATTAATGGACATCTTAGCATCATCAGACACCATCCCAATTCCATTATCAATGACTTCTACAAGTTTCTTTCCTCCCTCTTGAATGTTGATAGTGATTTTATTACTTTGAGCGTCTATTGAGTTCTCTACAAGTTCTTTAACAACGGATGCGGGTCGTTCAATAACCTCTCCTGCTGCTATTTTGTTTATAGTGAGCTTGTCTAATTTTATTACTTGTTTGTTCATAGAATCACAGGTATTTCTTGATTCGAGAGACCTCAAATAACATTTTTGTTATTTAGTTTTCAGAGTTTTTTTACTTTTCTCAACTAGTTCATTTAGGATTTTGAATGCTTCTACTGGAGTGGTATCCTCTAGTTCCAATTTAGAAACATTTTCAAGAATTTCTTTATATGCTGAATCCTTTATGGAAACTTTCGTTTTTGAAGATTCTATTTTTACTGAATCGGCTTCCTTTGTTATGCTCTTTTTGTGTTCTTGTTCATGGAGCAATGATAAACGATCATTCGCATTTGTAATAACATCCTCCGGTAATCCAGCTAAAGATGCAACATGAATACCAAAACTCTCACTAATTCCACCTTCTTCAACTTTATACAGAAAATGAATATCTCCATTAACATTCTTGATTGAAACATGATAGTTTTTAATTCTGGACAGTCTTTCTTCTAGTTCAATTAATTCATGGTAATGTGTAGCAAAAAGAGTTCGAGGACCGTTTTTTCCTATGTGGTCATGAAGATATTCTGTTATTGACCAAGCAATAGCGACTCCATCATAAGTTGAAGTTCCTCTGCCAACCTCATCTAGAATAACTAAACTCTTTTCTGTTGCATTATTGAGGATATTGGCACATTCATACATCTCAACCATGAATGTTGAACGATTTTCAACCAGCACATCATGAGCTCCTATTCTTGTGAAAATTCTATCTGTTAAACCAATTGTTGCTGAACTTGCTGGAACGAAACTACCTATTTGAGCCATTAAAACTATGAGAGCAACTTGTCGTAATAGTGTGCTTTTTCCTCCCATATTTGGACCAGTAATAATTAGTATTCTCTCTGAATCATTTTTTAACAATGTGTCATTAGGAATAAAGGATGATTGTTCTAATAATCTTTCGACAACGGGATGTCTTCCATTTTTAATTTCAACAATGCTTTCTTTGGTAATTTCTGGTTTTGAATAATCATAATACACTGCGTTTTGTGCAAAGGTGCCAACAACATCTATAATTGCACAATAATTAGCATCTTGCTGAATAGCTTCTGCAAATTGAGATATTTCTTCCGATATTTGATCAACTAGTTTTTCTTCCAAAACAAGTATTTTTTCTTCAGCATTTAGAATCTTTTCTTCATATTCTTTAAGTTCTGGAGTTATAAATCTCTCAGCATTCACCAAAGTTTGTTTTCTCTCATATTCTTGAGGAGCATTGCTTGCTGAAGCTTTCGGAATCTCAATATAATATCCGAATACTTTATTATAACGGACTTTTAAATTCTTTATTCCTGTTTGTACTTTCTCTCTAGCTTCTAATGAAGTAAGAAATGATTTCCCACTCCTTTGTATTTTTCTTAGTTCGTCTAATTCTTCGTTATATCCTTCTCTTATAACATTCCCATCCTTGATACTTGCAGGTACTTCATCTTCGATTCCTGTTGCTATTATTTTCACAACCTCTGGTAAGGGATCGATATTCTTTTGGATGTCTTTTATGAGAGTTGTCTTGAATTTTGAAAGAACTGATTTTATGTCTGGTATCAGTTCTAATGAGTTTCTTAGAGCAATTATATCTCGTGGTTTACTTCTACCAAGACATATTCTACCTATCAAACGTTCAATATCATTCATTCTTCCCAGAATATTTCGTAATTCCTCTCTTGATATTGAATCAGAAACGAGTTCTTCTGTTGCATTAATTCTTCCTTGAATCACAGCAAGATTAAGACTTGGACGCAACAACCATGATGTTAGAAGCCTTGAACCACCTGAGGTTTTACAATTGTCAAGAACTTGTTTCAATGTTCCATATTCAGTTCTATCTCGCAAATTCTCTACTAACTCAAGATTCCTTATTGAACTAAAATCAAGAACCATGTGTTCCTTACTTACAATTTGACTTATTTTTGTGATGTTGGGAAAGCTTTCTCTCATCTGTGTTTCTTTGATATATCGAAGAGTAGCACCCGCTGCACCTATAGATGGTACAAACTCATTTACACCATATCCATCTAAACTTAGAACATCAAATAATCTTCTAAGTTCTTGAAGACTCTGTTCAATATCAAAGAAATAGTCCTCTCTGTAAGTGATTGAACATTTATATTGATCAAAATAGATATTTAGCTTTTCCCAGAATTCTTGTGTTACAATAATCTCTGAAGGATTAAGGCGGTTCAATTCAACTTCCAGTAAATTCTTCGCTTTCACACCTTCAAAATCTGTCACTAAAAACTCACCAGTAGATAAATCTAGAGCTGATAGTCCTATTAGATCTCCTTCTTTGTAAATCGCGACTAGGTAATTGTTGTGTCCCATTGCTAAAGATTCAGGTAGTGTGATTGTTCCCCTAGAGATTAATTGAACCACTCCTCTCTTTACAATTTTTTTAGCAGTCTTAGGATCTTCTAATTGTTCAACCATTGCTATTTTATACCCATTTTCTACCATTTTGGCTATGTAGGCATCAATTGCATGGTAAGGTACTCCTGCTAAAGGGAATTTTTTTTCTCCTAGTGTTCGAGCTGTAAGTGTAATATTAAGAACCTTTGAAGCAATTTTTGCATCTTCATTGAAAGTTTCATAAAAATCTCCAGCTCTGAAAAATATAATGTATTCTGAATATTCTTTTTTAATATCTTGCCATTGTTGCATCATTGGAGTAAGTTTAGGTTTAAGCTTCCTATCATCAAAACTCTTCATCTTTCTACTCTCTTTAGCTATCTCTTTATGAATTCTTTTTTCTTCTTAATATAAAAATCATATACATCTTTTGGTTGTTTTTTAGGGTCTGCTGCTCCCCAAGAGTATATGTCTTCAGGTCTATCTTCACTTGAGTAGAACCACCCTCCTTCATCAATTATTTTCTTTAATTGATTTACTATAGCTACTCCGGCACTAGCTCCTAGTCTATCTGCACTAGCATTAATCAATCTAACAGCTGTTCTAGCTGTTCTGATTCCTCCAGCTGCTTTAACACCTAAATCTTTACCAACAGCTTGTCTCATAAGAGCTATATGATCGATAAAGGCTCCCATAGGTCCAAAACCTGTTGAAGTTTTTACATAATGGGCACCTGAGTTCTTTGAAATTTCACTTGCTTTAGTAATCTGTTCATCTGTTAGAAATCCAGTTTCTAGTATTACTTTGACAATTGCACCATCTGCAGCTTGAACTACCTTACCAATATCCTTACCTACTGCGAAATAGTTTCCTTCTCTAAAACTACCGATGTCCATAACCATGTCAATTTCATGAGCACCAAAACCAACTGCTTCTTGAGTTTCAGCTTCTTTTGTTTTGGAGGTAGAAGCACCTAATGGAAAACCAACAACAGCAGCAATCTCGATTTCAGATTTCTTCAGCATCTCTGTGCAAAAGGATATATGTTCAGAATTAACACAAACAGCTGCAAAATTGTTTTCTAGTGCTTCTTCGCACAATTTACGAATATCTTTTTTTGTTGCAAATGGTTTTAGATTTGTATGATCAATCATATTTGCAAGTTTTTCAGGAGATATTTTTAGGGAATACACAGTATATTGATGTATTGAAAATACAAAAATATTCCGAATGTTTTGAAGATTTTCAAAAATCTACTATTTCTTAGCTAAATCATCTTATTTTGAAGATTTATAGCTGAAAAACCAATATAAGCGACATTCATTGAAAAATAAAAAGTATAAGAGGCCAAAATATTTAAAATCGTTCTTCCTCATTGGCACAAAGATTAGAAACACGAGGTTTCCTTAATGAAGAAAATAAGAAGTAAGATGTTTACTTTGACTGTACTAGTCATAATTTCAATGTCCTTAATAACAATGTCTGGTTTAGTTCAAAGTTCCAATGATACAATGGCAACTGAACCAAGCATTCTAAGCAATCCCATTACTCCAATTAGTGAAAAAGTTTACTTAAATTCAGCTAATAATTTTACTTATGGGTATAATGCATCAGCAATTGTTAATAGAACCGTTGAGATGCAAACATTCGGTACTTTGGGAATAATAGATTCTATTGAAGTAGATGTTTATGCTAATACAAGTCTTACTTATTTCAACTATACTTTACCCAATATTAATACAGACAATATAACGTTCATAAGCTTCCGTGTTTCAAATGCTTCATATGTAGGCATAGGAAATGCCACCGCTATGAGAGATTATACCTTTCAGAAATACATTAACTACACGACTTTCAGAGTCCCCTTCAACATAGATCTAACGAGTATTGGTCTAGGAGCTCAGTATTTCGTTAATGTTTATGCTGAATTCGCTTACCCATATACATTTTCAATAGTTAATAATGAGCAAGTTCTCAAATATCAAGAATTATTTTATCCACTACTGAATGACATTCCAATTGTTGGGGGATTAGTTTGGGTAGAAAAACAAGGAGGAGATATCTTTCTGGACGATGTAGATCATGTAATAACTCCCAATAATTCTACTGAAGGAATAACGCTAATTCAAAATTCAGAGATAGGTTTATTAAAATGGGATAATGTAACAAGACATCCATTTAATTATAGTCAATCATATAGTGATGATTTAATGCTTAATGTCTTTTTATCTTCAGTAAGTACTGGAGGAGATGTTGAAAATCCCGCTAACACAGTTCTGTTTAAATCTTCAAATATTCATAGAACAATAGAGATTGATCCATTCGGTTTGGTAAGGATAACAGAATCTCAAACATTAGTTTTTCTTGGTCCCGAAAAACCGGAAGATTATAATGAGATAACACTCAAATTATATGCCTTAAACGCATTCCCAGTTATCATGCCAGTTAATTCTACTGTAATTGATTTATATGATGAAGTTGGTTCGTTGAATCAGCTTTATCAGCTCGTAGGTACCCAATTTACTCGAGGAGCATATAATCAGCGTCCCAGTGTTTATCCAGGACATGATGCTCTGATAATATTTCCAAGGACTCCCCTATTCCACGGGGATACAATGGACTTTACAATAATCTACAGCGCACCTTTGGATACATTCACAACAAAAGAAACAGGTTCAATTAATTATAAGTTCAAGTTTGAACCATGTTCCATTGTGAACTGGACTGTTGATGAACTCACTGTCGACGTTATCTTACCTAAGGGAGCAGTCTATGGAGATATTCAGTATAATAATCCTGATCCATATCAAGACATGTATGTTAGTTATGATAAGAAATTCAAATTCACTTCTCTTGGTTTTAAGCGAATTCTGAGCTTCAAATTCACTCAATTCTCAGGTAATGACAATGCTCCAGTAATAGTTAATTACAGATATTCAAGGCTCAACATATTGATCACCTATTTCTTTCAAGTAATTGTTGTAGGAGTAATATTTGCCATCTATCTCGGTATTAGATGGTCAACAAAGAAAGCAAAAGATCTGGTTATAGCTGAAGTAGACAAAACATTCATTCCAGTTGATGAGATAGAGGAATTTGTTAAACAATACGAAGAAGTTTTGTCTCTACGTGAAAGATTGCGTGAAACTAGATCGAAAGTAGCTGCAAAGAAATTGAAAGCTAAAGAAGGAAAAGATTTGATTGCTAAACTTGAAACACGTCAAAGAGCTGAGGAAATAGAACTGAAAAAGACAAAAGAAACTCTGATAACTTTTGGTGGAAATTATAAAGAATATGTTCAAAAGATTGAGATTGCTGAAAGAAAGCTTTTCGAGGAAAGAAGAAATCTTCGCATGCTTAGGCAAGAATATAGAGTTAAGAAGAGCATGACTAGAGAATCATATATGAAACTGGTTAGAGAAAGAACACAAACAATTGAAAAACTTAAGAATGAAATTGATAGTCATCTGATTAGCTTAAGAATGCTATTAGAACCTTAATTCTCTAACTCTTTTTCTTTATTCTTATTTTTGAAATTCTGAAAAAACTTATAAGAAGCAGAACAATTTTTATTTTACCAAATTCGAGTGAGAACAATGCATCTTGAAAGTATAACTGAGAGCGCAGAAACAATTGGAAAAGAAGTTCCTGGTCTTTCTGATGTTGCTCAAGACCTTGCTAAGGTTTTGAAGAAAGGACGGATCATGCTCAATAAACTATTTGATCAATGTAATCGAGAAGGTCTAAACATTGATCTGAGTCCTGAGGAACAGAATGAGATTGCTTTAAAGGTAGCACTAGTAACTGATCCTGATCAAGTTTTTCAGTATGCTCGAATTGTTCAACTTGTATTTCAGCTAAATTATTTCTCTAAATGTTATGAAAAAGCACTAGGATTTGGAAAACTTCCAAACATCATAGAAAAGGAAGCGAAAACACTTCAAGGCAGCATAGAGAAGTTTCGAAGATTAATAGAGAAAGAATATGTAGCTAGTATTTAGTAACATTCAAGTTTTTCATAATAAGAAGAAAGATTTATTGAATTCAATTCTCATTGTTAAGGTGACTATAAAATGCTAAGTGAAGAAGAGTTATCAAAATACAACCGTCAAATTATAATCTCTGATATTGGTGTTGAAGGACAAAGAATACTGAAATCAAGCAAAGTTCTGATTATAGGTTTAGGGGGATTGGGTTCTAGTGTTGCATATTACCTAGCTACTGCTGGTATTGGGTGTTTGGGATTGTTAGATAAAGATAGAGTTGAACTATCAAACCTTAATCGTCAGATTTTGCATTATCAATCCGATATTGGTAAAACTAAAACAGAATCTGCGTTTTCTAAACTCTCCAAACTAAATCCGAATATTAAAATTGAAGTGCATGAGATACAATTAGATGAAAATAATAT
>MEHH01000018.1 GCA_001940755.1 Candidatus Heimdallarchaeota archaeon AB_125 | reverse complement strand
ACTACTTACAGAGTGAAGGTAGTAATTTCAGCGAGTTACTAAGAATTCCTGGAGTTGATCCTACAAGATGTTATACAACTTACATAAACCAAATAGCTGAAACTCTAGGAATTGAAGCTGCTCGAAATGCATTGGTTAGAGAATCATTATCTGTTATGAAAGAACAAGGACTAGATGTCGATAAACGCCATGTTATGCTAGTATCTGATCTAATGAGTCATACAGGCGAGATTCTTCAAATAGGACGTCATGGAGTTTCTGGAAAGAAAAGCTCAGTTTTTGCAAGAGCTGCTTTCGAAGTAACCGTTAAACATCTATTAGATGCTGCTGTTCATGGAGAATATGATCCACTTGAAGGTATAACTGAAAATGTTATTGTTGGACAAACAATCGCTTTGGGAACTGGAATCGTTGATCTTACAATGAGTGCAAACTATAGAGAATTCAGTGATGAAGACAAAAAGTAATTCTTCTTTATCTCATTTTAATTTTTATTTTTCTTTTGTTGATGCCAAAGAACAATTTTCAGTCATTTTTTGCTTAAAAGTCAGCAGTTTTCTGTTAGCTATAAATAGTAAGGTCTAGATAAAAAGAAAGTGGGTGGTTAAAATGTTACTCACTCAAAAAAATGGGGAACTATTGGTATTATTAATTATTTCATTTCTACTATTAACGCCTTCCAGCAAAGCACATGGTCTGTCTGAAGGTTTAGTTTATTCAGACTTTTTCTCTGTAGGAACAACAGTTGACTGGGAAGTAAGTGTTCTTGAGTGGTTTGGTAACAAACCTGAATATTATCTCAACTCACGGATAGGTGAAATTAGTGTTTCTGAAGGGGATTTAATTCAACTAAGAGTTACTAACAATCCAAATGAGTTTGAATTTGATTATCAAGCTGATGGAGACTGGTTTGATATCTTATTAAACAATGACTCTAGTATTTATAACTCAGAAGATGTTCATTTAGGTCAGGAAAATCTCCATTATGGTGATTTTTTTACATTTCCTGCTCTTTTTGAAAACGATACAGGTTTATTCATTACTTTGGAAGAATATTATAAGTATGCAAAAGAAGTAGAAGAGTATTATAGCATAATTGATTATTATACGGATTTGGGCGACAATTATTCTATTGTAGTTAATAACACAGAATCTTGTAGATTCTTTTTGAATGATAAGCTCTTTACTGTAGTTATAACTTATAATGAGTTTAGATTCATAGAAGACAATAGATTCATAAATGAAGAAGAAAGCTTGTTTGAAACTCTCGAATTTGTAACTAGAACAGTTTTTGATATAGAAAAAGGGATACTATATTCATATACCTATGATATAGATTATTTCTACAATTTCACTTCCAAAATTGAAGAAGATTTTCATGAAATCTGTTATTATCATCTAAAAATAGAGAATTTGGATCAATCTATAGGCTATGATAATCAAATAACAAATGAAAATGAGGAAGTTCCTGATACTAGTATTTTTGGTTTTAATACCGATTACATAATCATAGGTATGGCTGTTTTTACTTTCTTATTTGCAATATTTGGAGTATTTTACAAGAAAAAAAGAACTAAAGTGTCAAATCAAGCAAATGAAGAATTTCTTAGTGACATAGCTGACGCAATACAACTAAAAGATGTAACAAAGGGTAAGAACCATCCAGATCAGTATGTAAAAAAAACTGCAGTAATTAAATCTGAAAGTTAGTGTTCATAAGGATATTCTCTGTTAATTGATAAAGACCATAGAAAATTAAGGGTAATACAATTCTAATGATTTGGTTATATTTTTTGGTTTCTTTTTTCTCTGTTGAATCTTTAAAGTAAATACCATATATTGTATTTAAAGAAACAAAGAAACTAATTGCAACACTTATTAGAAAGACCAGGGTTAAAATCTGAAGAAGTATTCCTAGCCAACCATATATTGAATGTGCATAGATTCCCCCATTGTTCAATACTAACATGAAATTTGAAGGATAGTATGTATAGAGAGTACTAAGAAGCAATAGTAGTATTATCCGCAGAGTAAAGAAAACTGTGATAATAAGTAGAGTTTTACTTATAACTACTATAGAAGGATGTTTTTCTTTATTCAATTTTTCATTTGTTTCATCCGTTCCACCCAATATCTTCCTAAAATAGAATTGAAAAGTCCCAATCTGTTTAATTGAAGAATCTTTTGATGGTCTTCTTTCCAAACCAAAAGCAAAACGAAGAATATGATAGGAAAAGCCAACAATAGCAACATAGAAACACCCTAATGAGAAGTAATGCAATATATCATAGAATAATCCCCAGCTAGAAGAAATGAGTTGAGGGTAGTGAAAATATGGGTGAAATGAAACATAGACAAATAGTCCAACTGAAATAACGAGTACTAGAACTGTTTTTATCAGCATCTCATTATATGTTGTAGTTTTCATTATTGGATTTGCAGTTATCCCATCCACTGATTTTCCCTTTTTAATCATTTTTCGAGAACCTATTAAAAACAAAACAACAAGTCCAACAATAACACCAATTGTTAAAGGCCAATTCATATCAAACCACTTCTTTGGTAAGAAGTCAAATGTTTCTGTGAAATTTTTAGAGAATGTTTCATCATAGAAATTGATGAATAACTCATTAGATGTGTTTAGAATATTGTCAGGTAAACCTATGATTAGGATGCTTTCTGTATTTAATAACTGAGAATCAAAACGTATTCTACAGTTTTTTGTTACTTCTTCACCATTTATCCATACATGAAAACCTACTGGCCTTGGTAGGTTTCTAAGATAGACAAATACATCCTTTTCTCTCTCTAATACTCTGATTTCCTTTATTTCTAATTCGTTTATAGATCCTTCTACAATTTTACTTGTAAACAATATAGCTAGTACAAATACCAGCAAAGCTCTTTTCCCCATTACTCATTCTAAGAAAAAATGACTTATATACACCACAGAAATTATTTCCTTCCTCAAATACATTCTATCACACATAAACGCAATTTCTAATCAATAAAACTTAATAAATTAAAATGGTGTTTGACATCAAAAGTTTTTTAATAAAATCCAAGAGGAAACTCTTGAAGAAATGACTTACTTCGGGTCTACCTTTGAAGTATTAATAAAATCAAAGTGATTAAATGACAGGTTCAAAAAGTCCGAAAGGCGAATTCGCTGCAAGAAAGCTGAAGAATAAGAGAAAACAATTCAGATGGAAAGATATGCAGTACAAACGAAGAATGTTAAGATTAGACAAAAAAACAGATCCATTAGAGGGTGCTCCAGCTGCAAGAGGAATTGTTGTTGAAAAATACGGTGTTGAAAGTAAACAACCAAATTCAGCTTTAAGAAAATGTGTAAGAGTAAGACTTACTAAAAACGGAAAACAGGTTGGTGCATTTGTTCCACATGATGGAGGGCTACTATATATTGACGAACATGATGAAGTATTAGTTTGTAGTATTGGTGGTGCTCAAAAAGGAGCAATGGGAGACATACCAGGAGTTAAATGGCAGGTTACTCATGTTAATGGAGTTGCCTTAAAACAGATTGTAATTGGTAGAAAGCCAAAACCCCAAAGATAAAACTTTTTGATTGGCTTAATTCTTTTAACCTTTTGTTCTTAAATCATCATAATGTTATTTCCACATGAAATTACTTTCTGACATTAAAAATTAAAATTGTTTACCAAAATCCTTTAAATATATTATATCAATTGAACATACAAATAAAAAGAATAGAACTCTCAAAGGGGATTAAAAAATGTCAGAATATGATATTACACCAGTTAGAGCTAGCCAAATTAAAGAAGGCAACCATATTATACAAAATGAAGAAGTTTTTCTTGTACGTTCAATTGAAAAGTCAAAAAGCGGTAAACATGGACACACAAAATGTAGAATGAAAATCGAAAACATATTTACAGGAAGCAAAACCGAAATCGCCATTCCAGGTGACTTAAAGCTCCAATCTCCAATCATTGATAAGAGAAATGCTCAAGTCATTTCTGTTGGTGGAGATAGTGTCCAAATAATGGATCTTGAATCATATGAAACATTTGAAACAGCTCTGCCAGATGATGAAGAGATGAAAGCTCAAATTAAAGAAGGAGCAGAAGTTGAATATTGGAAAGCTATTGGAAAAAGCAAAATCATGCGAATAAAGAGCTCTGGATAGAATAGTGTTTATTCATCCTAACTAATCTTTTTTTCAAAATAATAAATGTAAAATTCTCTTTCTAAACTAAAATTTATTAATTATCATATTTGAAGATATAACATTCGGGCCGGTAGATCAGTTTGGCAGATCGCTTCGTTCGCATTGAGGTAGCCCCGGGTTCAAATCCCGGTCGGTCCACCATCATGCTTAGAATCAACATCCCACACACATAATTTTAGTTGAAACAGCTAAAACTGGCCCTAGAAGGCGCCCATCTAATTTTGTCGTAATTTTATTTAAAAGCAAAAAGATTAAAAGGTTGTATTATTAATTAAGCAATAAGTATTACGAGGAATTTCTATGACAAAAGTGCTGAATTTTACACGTACAATTCGAGATCCCATATACGATGAAGTACGTATGACAGATATTGAAAACAAAATCATAGACAGTCCAATCTTTCAGAGACTAAGATGGATTAGCCAATTATCTGGAGTTAGGCAAGTTTATCCTTCAGCTATTCATTCTAGATTTACTCATAGTGTTGGAGTAATGCATTTAGCTGGTCAATATGCTCAAGAAGTTTATAGAGAAGATGATGATGTAGTGGAAAAAACTCAATTAGCACGTCTAGCTGGGCTTTTACATGACATAGGTCACGGTCCTTTTAGTCACACCTATGATGATGTAGTCTTCAAACGAGTATATCCTGACGCACCTCATGGGCATGATGTTCATCGAGATAAAATGGTTAACTCTGAGTTTCTCAAACCTTTTATTGAAGAATTTACCTCTCCAGAGGAACTCATGAAAATTTGGGATGGAGAGAGCTATATTATGCACCCGCTTATTCAAGGTGCGCTTGGTGCTGATAGATTGGATTTCATGCTTAGAGACTCTTTCTTCGCTGGAACATTGCATTTTGGTATAATCGCTGTTAATCGTATAATTAACAACACAACAATCCAAAAACACCTCAAAAAAGATGCAATTCACTATAATTGGAAATGTCTAGATGACATCTACTCTTCACTAATAGGACGATTCTTTGAGTATAAGAATGTGTATTTCCATAAAACTGCAAGGGCTGCTGACATAACAATTCATGAAATGTTAAGAGAAGCTTGTGAGCCACTAAATCTCATAGAAAGAACAAATGACTTAGCAGAGTATACTTACTTAAATGAATATACTCTTGTAGGTGAGATATTTTCCAAAGATTCCCCCGAATTAGCAAATGCTAAATCACTAGTCAAAGATTTATTTGACCGTAGGCTCTACAAGTCTGTTTGGGAAAAAATCATTGATGAATCAACTGCTGAAAACTTAGGTGTTGGTGTTGAGGATCTATGTAATATAACTGCTCAAGAATCTTTCATCAAGAAAATAAAAAGTTATTCTGAAGAAAAGAATATCTCTTTGAAGCACGATATGAAAATAGATTCTACTTACAAATTATCAACAATTAATGAACAAGAATTTCAAGCATCTAATATTTATATTTATGATCCTTATGAAAAAATTCGTCCTGGTTCAAAGTCATTTACTCTTAACGAAGCATTAAACACAACTTCCTATATTACAACTTTTGCAGGTCCTAGAGCTTATAGATCTCTTTTTACACTAGTGAGAGTTTACGCCCATCCAAATGATGCAGAGAAAATTAAGAAAATGTGGAAGAAAATAAGGCCAAAAACATATGCTAAAGACAAGGATGTTTCACTTACTTCATATTGAGTTGCTCAGCATCCAATCCCTATTCTTTTTGTTGAATAAAGCTTTTGTGCACTTTGTACAATTTGTATTCCTGAATCATACTCAGCTAAAGTATTTTCAAGATTTTGTTCTATTTCATTTAAGTCATTATCTCGCGCTTTGTTTGGATCGTCTACAAGTTCATACATCCCAGCGTTAGTAAATCGAACTGTTTTATCCTTACATAAGTTTTGTATGTGAGATGAAACAGTCTCAGAGATAACTGAATACCCATTAAAGTACCAGTCGATTATTTTCAAAGCTTCATCTTCATTAGATAGCAGAAACAAGCCGCTATGTATCGATTCCTCATGCTTTGGGAAAAATCTTTCAACAAAACTTAGAATATACGAAGTAATTTTCTTATTGGGGTCCCCCATACTAGTTAACTTTTCTGTACCAATAAAAAGTCTCTGTAATACTGAAGCCCTTTATCTAATTCTTCAAGCAAATCATGAAAAAAAATGACAGTTGTTTTCTATCAGTATATCGAGCCCTTTTACATCAAGATTTCATGGAAACCAAACTATAAAAGATTACTTTATGCTAGAATGGTGCCATATATTTTTGCTTTCAATTTATCACTAACAAGTACATCAGTAATAGTTAGATGAAGTACATTGTATTCACTTAGGAGTTTTTTTGAGATTTCATCTACTACATCTGCTACAACAACGCATAAAAATTGGTTTCTTAAGCCTGCAATGGAACTTAAATTTTCGATTACTTTGTAAGCATGGTTTTGAGTCAGAATATCCTTAAAAAACTTCACAAAAACATAAGAAGAGCCTTTACGCAAAACTAAATCGAAGTTTTCCTCAAATATCAAGGATTCTTTGAATTCAAAATCCTTGAATATCTTGCTTATGCGAACTTTTAGATATTCTGCATCAAAAACTGGATTCATTGTTCTCGGAACAGGTACAGTTAGATCATCAATTTTACTTGGAACATATTTCTCTATATCTTCTTTTTGTAAATCCTCAGGTTTGATAATTTTTGGTGTTTCAAAGTTCTTATTTCTAATACTTGGAAATGGTTTCTTAGCGTTTGGGAAGGGGAGAGAAACTACGTTTTTCTGATTTTGTTTTGGAATTGCACCTTGCTTCATAATTTCCTTTTTCTTCTCCTTTGAATCAATCGAGGATATTTTCTTTGGCACGTCTATTCTAATTGGTGGCAACAATCTTACTATATTTACTAAATCATTTATGAATACATTATGCTTAATCCATGGAACAAAATGTTGAAAATTAGTTTTATGTCTAATAATATCACGCTTTGACAGAAAGACCATTTGTCCATTTAATTTGACAGAACTTGCTTTAAGGTATCTTAAGAAAATTGTTTCCTTTTCCTTTATTGAAGCCTTATCATGGCTTCTTGTGATAAAGAATACCCCTAAAGAGGGTATATTTTGCTGATTTTTCCCATTCGAAGCAAATTGAGTAATATTTATGGAAAATGCATCAGCTTCAACCAAATCATTAGTGAACTGTGTAAATCGCTTAATTATTGTATCAGATTCTAGATCTATACTTACTAATTGACATGCTAGTACATATTGCTTTGAGTTATCCTCATGAGTTAATGCTAGGATTTTCCCATCTTGCTCAATTTTCTTAATATCTGGAATGAAGAAATTATCAAGATTTGTTTCAATCCTTAGAGAATAGGTCGATATTATATGTTTTAACAAGTTTTCTAGTGCTTCTTTATTTATTGAGATTTGATTAATTTTGTAAATGATTAGATATTTCCTTTTTTTTGTTATCCAGAAGGAAAACAATATTCCTCTTGAATTCAGCTCGTTGCTTAGATTGAGTATCCTTGTACCTATATTGTTATTTGAAAGCTCAAACAAGATAACATTATCTTCATGATCTTGATTCAAATTCACATTGTTGTTTCCATCACTAGCAGAAAAGACAGTATTCATAGTATATCTACTCATTTTTTTGAATATTCTCAGTAATCAATATTCTAGTAGGAAGAAGATATTTAAGCACAAGAATTCTTCAAATATCAGAATTTACTTACTAAAACTTGTTTAATCTTTTGTGTCAAATAGAATAGCTATAGAAGAAATTGTATCACCAAGACCAACTAGTTTTTGAGGATCTATTACCAAAATTGTTGGTATCCCAACTAAAGAGAAGAAAGGAGTCTCTACTATGCCTGTTTCATATAAATTTCCTTTTACCTCAAACTGTGATTCTAGATGAAAATGGAGTTTCTTAAGTTCTTCAAAACCATTAGAAGATAAATCTAGTTCAACATCATATATGTCTTGAAATGATTTTATCACACCTCTTCTAGCTTTTACAGCAGCAAAATAAGATGACATAATAAGGGCTTTTCTAGCTCTCTTCGCTTCTTCATTTCCTATTATTGGTGATATCACAAGAAAATATCCAAGATAATGAAGATGTATTCTTAAGTGGGGATACTGTGAAAATAATTCATATAATAATTGAAAAAAAGCAATAGAAGTGTTTTTTTGTCCAAGATTTAATTCTTTATAATTCTTATCAAAGGAAGAGAAGAGAAGAAGTTCTTGTTCATTTACACCAATTGAATTTACTGCAGGAAACAGGTGTTTCTTGATATGGTTTCTTTGTTTAGTATTGAAACTAGAAGATAATTCCACATGAATAAGCAGATCAGGATTGATTTTCTTCCACTCTTCTATCATTTTTATTATTGGATGGAATATATCTTCAAATGAAGCTAATTGTTCATTTGCTAAACAAAAACCTGAAAGTATTGCTAGAGAATATTCACTTAGGAAACTTGGACTAAATTCATGAAAACCTCTATTAAACTTAACAAGGGTATTAACTTCATCATAAGAAACAATAAACCTATTATCTCTCGGGCAGTTGAATTTCAAAGAATTTAGTTCATATTTACCTTCTTTAAACTCAAAGATATAATGGGAAATAGGTTCCTGATCTGTGAATTTCACTTCTTTAATTTCTTGTATTGAATATGATTTTCCCTCTTCAACAACAGTTAGAAGTGATGGTTCCAACAAATTAGCAAGTTGGGAGTCAAATGTTGGCAAACTTAGTAAGACATTTCTAACTTCAATACTTTTGAATAAATTAGCAATAATTCCAGCTTGACCACCTATTTGATCATTCTTAATCACGAAACTACTTTCAATCCAGTCTGCAATTGTTTCTGAAGAAACCACTATTTCTAGTGCTTCCCCATTCATTATAGAGTATACAAGATAGTGTAGCAAATCTGTAATTGAATTAACCCTAGAAGGAAGTACTATTTTACCATCCTTTAATTCTAAATCAATTCTATCAAGTAATCCCTTGTCAACAGAATCTGGTGTAATTTCAATTATTTTGTCAACATTGACATTGAATCCAACAATAGAATTCCTGTTTTCTATAGAATGCTTAGATACTTGTTTCAATGTCTTAGAATACAAATTATACCAATTAATCATTGTCTAATCTATTTAGACGATAGTCTTATAAAGGATTTTTATAGAAAAAATATTGAGTGTGGTAACTTGGACTGGAAATAATTTCTACTGGTTTTTGCTTGCAAAATAATGTAGTAGAGTATTGTCCACTTCCATATAATCAAGCTTTTAATTATCATTTCTTATTTAAGAGGTGTAAAGATGACTCAGAACATAGAACCCCATGATATTGAAAAAAGAGAAGATTATCAAAAAATTCTTTCAGAATTTGGTATTGCTAAAGTAAACAAGATACTTCCAAGAATAGGAACAGAAAATCTCTTTTTTAGAAGAGGAGTAGTGTTTGCTCACAGAGATTTCGATAAAATTCTTAACAGGGTAGAACAAAAGAAATCTTTTGCGATTATCAGTGGGAGAGGTCCCTCAAATGATTTGCATTTTGGTCATCTTATCCTATATGACTTAATTCGATACTTACAAGACAAATATGAATGTAAGTACTTCTTACCGTTCTCAGATGATGAAAAATACGTTTTTCGGAAAGTAAATTCACTAGAAGAAACATACAAACTTTCTTTACAAAATGCGATTGATATCTTCGCTATAGGTTTTAAACCTGAAAATGTACACGCTTATATCTCAAGTATGACACCAAGAATCCATTATCTAGCATTAACTTTTTCTGTAAATCAAACTTTTAACGCAGTTAGAGCAGCACTTGGATTAAATGGAGAGGAAAATACTGGAGTTGTTAATTATACAAACATACAGGCAGCGCATATTCTTCATCCAACTACCGATTTTGATTTACCAGTAGTTGTTCCTATTGGATTAGATCAAGACGTATATATGAGATTAACGAGAGATGTTGCTAGAAAGAGAAAAATCACTCTTCCTGCTTCGTTATACATCAAATATCTCAAAGGTTTAACAGGAGGACCTATGTCGTCATCCATTAAGGAAACTTGTGTTTTTCTAAGAGATGAACCAGAAACAATTAAGAAGAAAATAATGAATGCCCTCACAGGAGGAAAAACAACTATTAAGGAACAAAGAGAACAAGGTGCTAATCCAGAGATATGCACTGTTTTTGATTGGTTCACAAAATACTTCATCAAAGATGATGATGAACTGGATAAGATTGAAGTTGGTTGTAGAGGTGGAGATCTTATTTGTGGTCTTGATTGTAAACCAAATCTGATAGGTATGGTTTTGAAATATCAAGAAGAGTTCAACAGAAGAAAAGAAGAAGTGATTAAGAATTTAGATAAATATTTCGAGCATGAAATTGATATATCAGTAATTGAATAAAAGAGTGGTTAGTTTGTCAAAGCAACGATATAGTGGAAATCCATTTAGAAGGGTTAGTTATATATCTCCCATAGATGAGATTTTATCTATTGCTTTTAAACAAACTGCAAATCTTAGAATGAAATCCTCAAAACGAAGAATCTCAAGAGTAGAGAAAATTTCAAACTTTGAAAGAGAAAAAATATCTTCTCTAACACTCATTATATCTCAAAAACTTGAGAGAATCATTAGTCAATTTCCATGGATCGAAAATCTTCATCCATTTTATGGAGAAATTTGTGATTTACTGGGGAACATCGATGAAATCAGAAGGATTTTAGGGCGATTAGGTGGAATTGAGAAACAAATAAAGGAACTAGAAAGAGATCATATTGCTAGATTAAAAGAAACTGATCATCCTAAAGAAATGGCAGAGATTAGAAATCAAGCAAATGGAAGAATGGCTTCTATGGTTAAAAAAGCCAGAGGCGATGTTAATTATCTGATTAGAGTTATTAAGAAGCTCAAAACAGTTCCTGATTTCAATGTAGATTATCCAACTGTCGTTATAGCTGGAGCTCCTAATGTAGGAAAATCTTCCTTGGTTCGAGAGATATCTACAGGGAAACCTGAAGTCGCAGAATATCCTTTCACAACAAAAGAAATTGTTTTTGGACATAGAGATATAGGAATAATTAACATACAAATAGTTGATACTCCTGGTCTTCTAGATAGACCATTTCGAGAGAGAAATCTGATTGAAAAACAAAGCATATTATCAATTAGACACATCTCAGACATCATTCTTTTCATGTTTGACATTTCCAAAGATGCAACTATTTCTCTTGAAGAACAATTCAATCTCTTTGAGGACATTGAAAGAGAATTTCCTAACGTACCAATAATACGAGTACTGAATAAAATTGATTTACTATCAGAAGAAGAAATAACTGAAGGTAAAAGCAATCTCAAAACACAATTCCAGATCACTATGATGGATGTAAAATCACTAAAGCCATTAATAGAAGAAATAGAGAATATTGTTAAAAGTTCAGTATTGCAGACTGAAAAATTCAAAGAAATACTAAAGTTAACAATATCGGATGAATTCCTGCAACCTGAAGAAGAAAAAATAGATTATAAGTTCTAGAAATAAAGAAATTAGATAAAGAGAATTTATACAAACATTCCTTTATCAGAATCTGTGCTTGTGTCTTTTCTTGTTTTACTAGCTTGTAATAATGATTCAATTTCTTTTTCAATTCTTTCTGCTTCTTCTAGAAGTTTTTGAACGTTAATTTCAATATTTAATACTTCATTAATAGCATTTACAGCAACACTAGCTGCTATTGGATCAGGTCTTGAACGTTCAGCATAAGGTAAAATGGCTATTGTTGGGAAATTGTTTAGTTCATAAAACATCAACATATAGGCCAGAGGTCCTGTTACATATAATCCCTCATCTAAAACTGGAATCTTTACTTCTGGTCTCTTTTCCTTAAATGCTTGAGTGTATATCGCTTTCAGTTCATTATCATCTTTTAATCTTCTATCTAGTCCCCCAATGAGAATTGATTGCTTGAATTTCTCCTTTACCGACCATTCTACTATTGTTTTTGTAAAAGCTAGATGTTCGGATTTTATTGGTTCGAATATAGGTAGAACAACTACTAGGTTATCCTTTCTGTATATCTCAAAAGGAAAAGTAATTTTCTCATTTTTTATTGTAATAAACTGTGGAATATTGTTTGTAATTATAAAACCGATTCTTTCAGCTTTGAGGTTGTCAACAAGATGACTCATTGAAATAAAACCACACTCACCTATTCCATGCCAACCATTCAATAACGTACATCCTTCAAAATTTTGAGTTTCATCGAAAATAAATTCAACTTGCACTCTTTCTCTTTTATCATCCATATTCAGTTATCTCCTAAATATCTAAGTAGTATAGACTTTATAATGACTATTTTTAGTACATCAAGTTGAGTTTGTTTATATAGATATGTCATCCTTTGGTATTGTTTATCTGATACTAAATAGAATGTTAAAAATATAAATGAAAAATAAAAAATAAAAAAGGAATGAGGTACTATTTCTTACGTCTTCTACCACTTCTTCTTGCGGCTATCAAACCTACTTTTCTACCAGGTTGAGCATGTCTGGAAACAGTAGTTGAACGTGGAGGACTTTGATGAGCACCACCACCATGTGGATGTGAAACAGCATTCATTGCTACACCTCTTACCTTAGGATAATAATGACCTTTAGCTTTCTTAAGATGGTGCATATTTCCAGCTTTAACAAAGGGTTTCTCTGTCCTTCCTCCTCCAGCAACAATTCCAATTGTGGCCCTGCATCTTTGAGGAATTTCTTTCATTTCCCCACTAGGAAGCTGTACAGTAACTTTACCTTTATCGCGTCCTAAAATAGTTGCATATCCACCACTAGCTCTTATTAAACGCCCACCATCTCCTGGTGTTAATTCAATATTGAAAACTGGAGAACCGTCAGGTATTGATTGCAAGGGTATTGTGTTACCAAGTTGAACTGCAGCACCAGCTCCATATTCCACTTCTTGCCCTACACGAACACCTTCAGAAGGTAGTATAATTTTCTTAAGACCATCCTCAAAAAGAACTTTAGCTACAGGTGCACCTCTACCAGGATCATGAACAATGTCCTTAACATGTCCAGTAATTTTTCCTGTATATTCTACTTTAGCAACTTTTCTATACTTTACGCTGCCTTTCTTCTTATGAGATGCTGCTCTGAACTGTGATGTTCCTCTTCCGCGTCTCTGAACTAATATTTTCTTACCCATTTAAATCACCTTTAGAATAATCCCATTCGTGATGCAATATCAGCGGCATCATCAAATTCACTTAATCTTACGTATGCTTTTTTTGTTCCTTTGGGAGTTATTAGTGTGTTAACCTTATCCACTTTGACGTTATAGAGAATTTCAATTGCTTCTTTAATTTGCTTTTTTGTTGCTCTAAGATCAACCCATAGAACTAATTTGTTCTCTTTTTCAATCAACTCAAAATCCTTTTCTGAGATAAGTGGTTTCTTTATAATTTTATACGGATCCATTTTTCATCACCCAAATCTTTCTCCTAAAGATTTAATTGCATCTTCAGTCCAAATAGTAAGTCTTCCAGGATAAGTTCCAGGAGCTAATAACTCTGTGGATAATTCATTAACTGAAATAACGCTGGTTCCAAGAATATTTCTACCTGCTTTAGATAATGCACATTCTCTATCACCAACTACAATTAACGGACCTACAGGAACTTTGTATTTTCTTCCTCTTCCTTTACCTTTACCAGCACGAACTTTTTTGCCTAGTTTGATTCTCATGAGTTCTAAAGATAACCCTAGATTTCCTAAGAATCTAACGACATCCTGTGTTTTCTCAATGGTCTCAGCTTTTGATTCTACAACAATTGGAAACACCATTTTATCTTCGAATCTGTGTCCTCTATCCCCTACTGCAGTTTTTGAAGCAGTATAGGCTATAGCTGACTTAAGAGCAAGTAAATGTTCTTTTCTATTTACTTTCTCGATAATCTTCTTCTCAGCTGTTGGAGGATGTGCTTTATGACCACCTCTTGCTTGAGGAATGAAAGCTGTTCTTTGAGCACTATGTGTTCTAGAACCTTTAATACGTGGTACTCTAGCTGCTCCTCTTCCAGGTCCCCAGTTTTCTACTGCTACCATACGACCTGCTAGAGGACTAACACCTTTAGGTTGTTTTTTCCGGCTTTGTTCTGCCAAAACTGCACGTTTTATAACATCAGGACGAAATGTTGTGCCGAAAACTTCAGGAAGGTCTATCTTTTCACTCATTTTCTGTCCTTTGATTGAATATTTTGATACATTCATTTTCCTCACACCTAACCTTGTTGACTCTTTGTTGAGATATGCAAAATCTGTGGCTCTTTGATTGATTGTGGAGCTTTTCTCATTGGATCCCTAATCATTACAGTTCGTTTTTTAGGTCCGGGTATTGATCCTTTAACCAAAACATAGTTGTTTCTTACAATACCATATTTAACAAATCCACCTTTTGGAACTATTTGTGCTCCATCAGATCCTATCTGCATTATTCGTTTGTTGTATTCAGTTCTTATGTGAAAACCCATTTGTCCATATCTTGGAATGGTCCACATTGTTCTAGCTGGTGTCCATGGTCCTATCGAACCAACACCTCGTTTGGTACCCTTGGATTTGTGTTGAAGTATTTTGACTCCATGTCTCTTCACTGGTCCTTGGAAACCTTTACCTTTGGTTACACCAATTGAATCAACAAATTCTCCTGCTTTGAACACATCCCTGATTAACAGTTCTTTTCCTAAAAGAGATAGACCGTATTCATAACCTTCTTTAATATCACTGCATCCAATTTTGATTTCTGCTACTTGAGGAGTTTTCATTCCAATACCAGTCAAGTAAGGTTGAGTATGAACAACTGCTCTTAACTCTACAATCTTATCTAGATTATCATCCATCTTCTTCTTAGCTTTCTCAAAATCGTACTCTTTTGGAGGTTTAAGTCTACGCTTTAACTCTTCTTTGGTTTCAGTTGATAGCAAATCTGCTGCAATCTGCAAACCATAAGCTGTTTTCTTATATCCACGTAATCCGAAAATTACGATAGGAGGTGTCTCGATACATGTTACCGCCACACTCACTTCTCTATTTGCCAAGTGACTTCTTGGTCGATCTTCAATATATACGCAATGCGTCATCCCTGCTTTGATTCCTAGGAATCCTAATAGCTTGGGAGCACCCTCGTATTCTTGCCATGCTCGAGGTGCAGGGATAATTCTTCTTGCTCTTACCCTTCGATATCCTAGTGATGATCGATGGGGAGCACTTACCCTTCGATGCCCCATATTTATCACTTTATGTTGTTAATTTTGATTTTTGAACGTCATTTTTACTGATTTTGCAGAATATTAAACTGCTATTTGACGTCGTACTCCGACTTCTTTAGCATCATATAAAGATGTCGTTAAGAAAGAAATTACACAATAAAACCTTTCTAATTTTAGTTTTCCGCTATTCATTAACACACGTTATGAAACTTGGTTAGACTTGCCAGAGGCTATCTAACTGTCGTTTGAGTGGGGGCCCTACACGTGCGTTGAGGGGAAGAGATCGTTAGGGAGGATAACACCTTTAAGGGAAGCGATATTCAGGGCAGCATTCTCATGAGTATTGACTTGTTGACCACATTTAGAGCAAGGAGCAAAGTCATGTTGACCTTTTACTCTGCTAAGAGTACCTTTGCAACCATGATGAATGGAACTAGTATGATATGGAGGAACATCTTTTAACTTCACTTCATAGCCTAGTTCTAGGGAAGCTAACCAAACAGCTTTTTTGTAAATGAACAAACTGTCGGGCATGGTGTAGATGGCTTTAGCTAAAGCACCTTTAGTACCTGTAGCGTCAGCAGTAAGACGTTCAATCTTGAGTGTTTTGCACTTCTTTTTCACTAACACTGCAGCAAGAAAGTGAGGAAGAAGACGAGTAATCTCTCTAAGGATACGACTGCGACGGGCATAAACACGGTTGAGTTCTCCTTTGAGTTTACAGCTTCCAAGCGTATTATACTCCTTGCGTTTGGTGAGATAACCTAGGTTAAGCTCATCTATAACTTTCTTGCTGAGATGGTCATAGCTCTTTGCTAAAACCATTACATCTGGAGGAAGAGGGGCAGGAACATTAAACACCACCATGTATTGCCCTAAGCGGTTAATATCTATCCCAAGGACAGAAGTTTTCTTAGCTGGAATATGGTGAAGATAACTTTGAAGAAGTGTGGAGGAATGGAAACAATCGTGTGTTCCTTCTAACACCACATCTACTCGAGGTTTATAACTAGGTGCTTTTCCACAACTTACTTGAAAAACCTTAATCCTAGCTCCATTCTGGATGTACTCTAGTACCTTCTTTGGGAAGTGAACTTGTGCATTCAATCTCTTTTTCCCCTTTTGAGGAAAGCCGAGTTCTGTCCATCCTTGCTTATTTACTTGGTTAGTCAATTCTTTACTATTTCCTTCACGGGTGATAACATAATCTTTTTTCATTAATAGTTTGATTGGTAATCTTCCTTTCTTTTTGCGTTTAAATGGTGGGGGAACAACTTGCTCCACTGGGAGAGCCTTGATTAACTGAGGGACACTCTGCATGTAATGGTCAAAGAGTGTGAAAACGACTATCAACCTGACAGCTGAAAAGAGTTTTCGGGTAGGTTTTCCTAGTACTTGAGCTAGTTGCTCTGCGAGTTCTTTGAGACTTTTCCATCGAGAAGGTTGAGGACTGTTGATCCATGAAGGAAGGAAGGGGACAACAGTGCTCTGTTCTTTTTTCAGAAGCTTAAGTTTATTGAGAAATGTTTGCTGGTTCTTTGTAAGTTTTGGGAGAACAGAGAACTCGTGTTGTTGGTAGAACAAAGCATCGTCTATTGCTTGGAGAACATCTAGTTGAGTATAAATTGGGAGCAAGTGGTTTAGCTTAAGAGTTGCAGAAGTATAAACATTATCTCTCTTCTTTCTCCAATACGAATCAGCTTGTGTTCTAGTATTGACAAGCAAGTTGATAATATACCTTCTTTTCAGTTTCCAGTAATTTTCCAGACTACGTTCAGTGTAAGGAGAACGACCGAAAATCACCCATTCTATCAACTGTTGAGGATTTTTTAGTAGAAAGTTGAACATTCCTTGCACTTTCTTTTCTTTGTCAATCTTTCCTTTCACAGCTATCTGAAGCCAGTGAAAAGCACTCTCTGCTATATTGGGATTCATCCCCACAGCTTTCCCTAGCTTTCGAACGAAGAACTTCTCTTTAGGGTTAGATTGATAGAGGTCTATAGCTTTCTTAACAACATAAGGGGTGAGGAGAGTGGTTTGTCTTTCTTCTAATATCCTTATTCTCTGATTAATCTCTTCTCGTTGGGATTGGTCGGCACACTTCAGCACCACTTGATAGTTTCTCATCACCTTAGCTGAGCTAGGGTGAGGGTGAGCTTGTGTTTGTTGTGCTGATAGTGTTGTCAAGTGACTCATCATCTAATCTTTAAAATGCTATTTAAACACGGTAAAAATCATCAAAATTCTCTTATTTCGAAAATAGAATGTATGAAACCTACTTCTCAAGAAAGCTTTTCCCTCACTCTCCCTAAAGAGCATTCCAGTCACAACCTAGCGCTTCTGGCAAAATTGGGTAAGTTTTCCACTCTCAGTTACTTACAGTTATGTGAAAACAATTAGTTTTCTTCTCAATGTCAACCTTTCTTTTTATGAATTTTTGAGCTAAATCGATATTCGTTTTAGTATGACTTGTTATTATAGGTACAGAAATTTCTGATTTTCCTTCGGTTAAGAACATTGGAACAATTAATTGATCTGCAGCGTATTCATCGACAGCTACAGATTCATGAGAGTTTCTTTCCCATATCTTTGCACACATTTCTCCGACCTGTTCAGCAGTTATTCTTCTTTCACCGGGAACAAAACTTCCAATTCTACTTCCTGAAGAATATATACCAACAACTGTCAATCCTGAACCAGGATTTAGTGTTTGGTAATAATTGATAATTTTCTTGGCATCAACTCTCAGTTTAGCTTTCTTTGAAAAAGCATCTGCTTGTCTTTCAGCAACATTTCTTCCCTTTAATGATTGAGAAGATGTAGAAAAAATTTCTACTTTCTCCAATTCCCCTTTCTCAGTTAATTCTAGCGGGGAAAGCGTTTCATGTTCTTTGAAACTAATAACAGATTTTGCTCCTCCCCTTGGATAGAAACCATAGTTGATAGTATTGGTTTCTATTTTTTTACCCATCAATTCAGTAAGAGCATGAGTAACATTGTGGATATAGTCTATGGATGGAGCCCATTTTCCATGAGTAGCACCACCATTTACTGTTAATTCCAAATCTCTTTCTTGAGAAAAAGCATAAAACAGAACAGCTTGTGCTACTAAGCCTATGCTTCCAGCTGTTCCAACTTTTACAAAAGC